>JBDRGJ010000179.1:0-3451 GCA_043817835.1 bacterium | reverse complement strand
CCAAATCCTCGGATAAGGACAAATTTTTCTACTGTAGCCCGCCGATTTATCGGCGCTGTAATCGAAAGCCCGATGAATCGGGCAACTACACCCGTCTGGTGAAAAATGTCAAGGGCATACCTGGGCGTTAGCTGAGGATTTGGGAACATGGGGGGGCCGTGTTCGGCGGTAAAGCGCTTTGATATAATAGCAGGAGAATGCCCAACCAACAGACCGGCCGAGCGGACCTTCCTGCGGCGGATATCGCCCTGTCCTCATTCTTTGCGCCTGCCGGCCCAATCGCACAGTCGATAAAGTGCTTTGAGTCCAGAAAACAACAGACAGAGATGGCTTCGGCTGTTGAGAAATCACTGTCTGAGTCAAAGCATCTGGTTGTCGAAGCCGGGACAGGCGTCGGCAAGTCTCTTGCCTACCTGCTGCCTTCCGCATTGTGGGCGGTCCGTAATAAGAAAAAGGTCGTTGTCGCAACATATACCAAAGCCCTCCAGGAGCAGCTGATCAAAAAGGACCTTCCGATAGTCCGGACAGCCCTTAAAAAAACCGGCCTTCCATTGCAATATTCCCTGCTGATGGGCTCCGCAAATTATCTGTGTCTGAGCAGGCTTCAGCGCTGCATGAAGCAGGGGCCTGAACTCTTTGAAGACGCCGATTCAAAGGATATTGCAGACAGGCTGTTCGAATGGGCCGGAACAGCCGTCTCAGGGCTCAGGGCAGAGGTTCCTTTCAGGATTCCGGCGCATGTATGGGAAGAGGTTTGCAGGGATTCCGACCTCTGCATGGGGAAAAGATGTCCTTCCGGGGAAGCCTGCCTGTACCGGAAAGACATTGCCCGCGCCAGGCAGTCCGATCTCGTCGTTGTGAACCAGCATCTTCTCTTCGCCGGACTTCCGCTTCCCGCTTTTGACGCGGTGATATTCGACGAGGCGCACAATCTGGAGGAAACGGCTTCCCATTTCCTCGGCTTTTCCCTGACAAACAGGCAGGTCAAACGCCTGCTGGATGATATCTGCAATCCGAGGTCAGGCCGCGGCCTGGCCGGGAGGCTGAAAGGCCGGCCCGCTCTCTGGCTGACACGCATCCGGGAGGCTGTGAGCGAAGCGCATTTTGCGGCAGGGATATTTTTTCAGGATGTCAGGAGCAATCTCGCCCTGGATGATTCGGACGAAAAGCAGTCCGGGGCCAGGAGGATCCGCAAGCCTCATTTTGTCCGGGACCCGCTTTCCAATCCTCTTAAAGAGCTTGCCGCAATCCTTGCGGATGCTGTTCTTCTCAGCCGGGACACTGCGGAAGAAGTGGAAATCAATGCCTATATGAACAGATGCCTGCTGGCAGCGGAGCAGTTGGACGCTTTCCTCCAATGCAAAAGCAGGGAACATGCCTATTGGGTTGAAGTCAGCCGCTCAAGGCGCAGCCCCTGCACATCGCTGAACATGGCTCCGCTGGATGTCTCTGATTCTCTCAGAAAAGAGCTTTTTGCCAAGCCTTCTCCCGTCATCCTGACCTCGGCCACCCTGGCGGTTGACGGCTCTTTTTTCCTGCTCAAAACCCGGCTTGGCCTGGATCAAAGCCTTGATGTGCTTTTAGATTCGCCTTTTGAATATCAACGGCAGGCTGTCATTTACACCGCATCGGATATCCCGGACCCGAAAGAGAATGAAGCGTATGAGCGGGCAGTCCTTGAACAGTGCCCGAAGATTACAGCGGCTGTTACCGGAGGCGTCTTTGTCCTTTACACAAGCTGGCAGCTGCTGAAAAAATCCTTTAAAGTTCTGACAGCAGCCTCTACAAACAGGCCCGTCTTCAGGCAGGGAGAAAAATCGCCCCAGCACCTTCTGAATGAATTCAGGCATGCTGGCAACGGCATCCTGCTGGCCACGGATACTTTCTGGCAGGGCATAGACGTTCCCGGCCCCGCTCTTTCCTGCGTCATCATAACAAGGCTTCCTTTCCTCGCCCCCGACACCCCCCTTGAAGAGGCGCGGCATGAATGGATGGCAGCCAAAGGGATGAATGTCTTCAATGAATATGCGCTTCCGAAGGCAGTCATAAAGTTCCGCCAGGGATTCGGCAGGCTGATCAGGAGCAATACCGATTTCGGGGCTGTCGTCATCCTGGATCCGAGAATACGCACCCGGCAGTATGGAGCCAGGTTCTTATGCTCTATCCCGGAATGCCGGCAAGTCCGGACTCTGGGCGAACTGGAGGATTTTTTCCTCTCAAAGACACCGCTGAAAAAATAAATATGGGCGTGCGGCAAAAATCAGTTGATTTCATTTACAACATAGCCACAGGCAGAAGATGCGTGAGAGCGATTCTGACGCCTTTAGGCGGAATATTCTTTTTCCTTGGAGTAACGCTTTTTGTCATTGCCGCTCTTAAAATTGACAGAGTTTTCCGTTTTTCAAAACTTCTGCCTGATTCAACGGCAGTCATTGTATCCCTGCCGGTTCTCGGACTGGGCGTTTTTCTGATTTTATGGTCGAACATCCATTTCCTGAAAGCCAGAGGCACTCCTGTGCCTTTTAATCCGCCGCCGAAGCTGGTCACTGCGGGGCCTTATGCTTATGCCAGGAATCCAATGCTGACAGGCGTTTTTATCCTGCTTTCGGGAATCGGCTTATGGTTCGGTTCGGTTTCAATGATTTTCTTTTTCATTCCGCTTTTTATAATTGCCATGACTCTGGAATTGAAATTCATTGAAGAACCCGAACTTGAGAAACGGCTGGGCGTCGAATATGCGGAATATAAAAAGAGGGTGCCTATGTTCATCCCGCGCTTTCTCTGCCGCCATATGTATAATGTAGAATGATCAGGCAATCACACTTTAAAAATCAAAATGACGCCCGGGGATATCTGTATTTTCCGGGAAGGGAGCTAAAAGTGGAAGAGGTCGAAGATTACATAAAACTTGAAAGGCTGCCTAAAACTGAAGGGCAGGAAGTTCTGGTCAGATACAGCGGCCTCATCCACCGGATGAGAGACGGCAACTGGGTCGTTGTGGGCAGAGAGGCGAAAGGGTAGGAGCACGGCTGTGCGCACTGAAACCCGGGACACCGGGGAATCCGGCGATAGGCAAGCTGCCAGAACCTGGCAATAACGGGGGATGAATGAAACTCTTTAAAGACGGGGAATCTTTGGGGGCGGTGACGAATTTCAAAAGCAACAGCGGCAGGCCGTCCTGCGAGCCCGGCAGTTCCTAGCGCGTGACATTCCAGTTCGGCGATTTTCTTGATATTCACCAGAATTATGAATTGCGGGACAGGGAAGGAAAACGCATCCCCATCACAATCCTTGCGATCACTGCTTTATCTTCCTGCGTTTTTTCCGTCAAAGGCATTGTCCTGCCGGAACAGGAAGTTCAGGGAAAGCCTGACCTTGCCACCGCGCAGGGCAGATTGTAGAAATGGCTTTCCCAAAAGCTCACGTAAGACCTCTGTCCACCCTCCCCCCC
>JBDRGJ010000178.1:0-7225 GCA_043817835.1 bacterium | reverse complement strand
GACTACAGATCCTTCAACGCAACCTCCAGCTGCCTTAGCCTGGAGGCAGATTCTTCCAGGCGCTGTCTTATTTTGGCGACCTCAGCTTCCGGCGCGCACTTCATGAATCTGGAATCGGAAAGCCTGTCATCAAGGCTGCGTATTCCCAGACAGGCTTTCGCCAGCTCCTTTTCAAGCCGGGCCTTTTCTTTATTTAAGTCTATAAGTCCTTCAAGAGGGACATAAATCGTAAGCCCTCCGTATACAGCCGTGCTGGAATGGGCAGGTTTGGCGACGCACGGACCTATTTCGATATTTTTCAGTCTGGCAAGCAGGCTCACGTAATCGGAATTTTTTCTGACCGCTTTCTCTTCCATCCCGTTTATCGAAAGCACGGCCGCGCTCACGGCAGCGCCGGGAGGAACCCCGAACTGCGAACGCAGAGTCCTTATCGCGGTGGTCACACCCATTACAGTATGCATATCGCCCGCGGCTTCAGGGTCCAGGCGCCAAGCTTCGAAGGCCGGCCTTTCCTCCAGCAGCAGAAACTCTGATTTAAGCCCGGTGTAAGGCTTAAGTACCCGGCACAGTTCCTCGGTGATATAGGGCATTATGGGATGCAGAGCTTTCATGGTGCCGTCCAGCACGTGCACCAGCACGGCCAGGACGACGTCCCTGTCCCCCGACTGGAGTCTGGGCTTGGAAAGCTCCACATACCAGTCACAGAAGTCATCCCAGAGGAACCTGTAGAGGGCCTGGGCCGCCGCAGCCAGGTCATATGTTTCCATTGCGTCATAGGATTCCTTCAGCGCCGTGTGGTAGCGGTCCATTATCCATCTGTCCGAAAGTTCCATAATCCTGGCCGGGAATTTCAGCGGAACGGAACGCTCGGGCAGATTCATCATGACGAATCTGCCCGCATTGTAGATTTTATTGGCAAAATTTCTTGCCCCGGTAATAGATTCTTCCCCGAACTGTATGTCTCTGCCCGGCACAGCCTGGAAAATAAGTGAAAACCTCACCGCATCCGTGCCGTATTTATCCATGAGCACGAGCGGGTCCACCACATTGCCCATGGACTTTGACATCTTCTTGCCGTGTTTATCCCTGACCATGCCGTGCACGTAAACGTCACTGAATGGGACTTTTCCCGTCAATTCCATGCCGGCCATGACCATCCTGGCTACCCAAAGATAAAGTATCTCGTAGCCGGTGACCAGCACGGAAGTGGGGTAATAATAATCCAGTTCTTTCGTTTTTTCCGGCCAACCAAAGACTGAAAAAGGCCAGAGAGCGGAAGAAAACCATGTATCAAGAACATCCGGATCCTGTATGAAATTGTGGCCGCCGCACTTGCCGCATTTCTCCGGTTTGTTCATGCTTATCATCGGAAGAACACCGTTTCTTGAACCCGGAAGCAATCGCCACTCAACTCCTTTTCCGACAGCCCCCCCGCCGCTCAACGGAAGTTTATCTTTATCGCAATCAGCGCAATACCAGGCAGGAATCCTGTGTCCCCACCATATCTGGCGGGAAATGCACCAGTCCTGTATATTGTGCAGCCAGTCCAGATAGGGTTTCTTCCATGATTCAGGATGGAACCTGACGCTGCCGTCCTCGGCGGCTTTTATGGCTTGCGCTGCCAGCGAATCCATTTTCACAAACCACTGCTCTGAAACCAGCGGTTCTATGTGCTGGTTGCAGCGGTAGCAGATGCCCACAGCATGGGAATAGGGTTCTTCCTTTTCCAGCAACCCCTGGGTCCTGAGGTCCTCCACCATCTCGTGCCTTGCCAGCGTCCGGTCTTTTCCCTCATATTTCAGGGGAGAATTCGCCATCTTGCCTTCAAACGAAATCACCTTTATGCTGTCAAGGCCGTGTCTCTGCCCGATATAAAAATCAGCAGGGTCGTGGGCCGGCGTGACTTTTACAGCCCCTGTGCCGAATGATCTGTCAACGGCCTCGTCTGCAATGATAGGAATAAGCCTGTCGGTCAGCGGCAGTCTGAGCTTTTTGCCCACGAAATTCAAGTAACGGCTGTCCTCCGGATTCACCGCTACGGCAGTGTCTCCCAGCATTGTCTCCGGACGCGTCGTAGCCACCACCAGGCCGCCGGAGCCTTTTTCAAAAGGGTAACGTATGTGCCAGAGTTTGGAATGCGATTGCTCATGTTCGACCTCGATGTCGGAAAGAGCGGTGCCGCAGTGCACACACCAGTTTATCATCCTTTCGCCGCGGTAGATGAGTCCTTTCTCCCACAAACGCTTAAACTGCTCAAAGACGGCATTTGCCCTGGTCGCATCCATCGTAAAGCGCACATTGGAAGGACTCATGTCCAGGGCGCAGCCCAGCTTTTTGAGCTGATTGAGGATAGTCCCCCCGCATTCTTTGTACCAGATCCACATCCTTTCCAGAAATTTTTCCCTTCCAAGTTCCTCGCGGCGTTTCTTTTCGGCTTTAAGCATCTTTTCCAGAACGTTTTGTGTGGCAATGCCGCCGTGGTCGGTGCCGGGGACCCAGTATGATTCAAAACCGGCCATTCGCCTGGACCTTATGAGCACATCCTGGAGGGTGTTGTTCAGGGCATGCCCCATGTGCAGTGCCCCGGTTATGTTGGGAGGCGGGATGACGACAACAAAAGATTTTTTAGCGGCGTTCTCCGGGATTTTAGAAAGAAAAAGTCCTTTTTCCTGCCAAAGTCCGGCCCACTTTGCTTCAACGGGTTTAAAATCGTAGGTCTTGGGCAACATAAAGGCGGATAATTGCGGCAACTAGTTTTTTAGACTGTAGGCTGAAGGCTGTCAGTCATTTCCACTTACTACAGGCTAACTGCCTACGGCCTATCCACCTGAGCTGTTACTAACGGCGGAAACATAGCCGGTGAGGATATTCTAGCAGATTAGCCGAAAAATTTGGGACAAAGTTTCAATCAAACGGCGGGATGAATTCCCTGAAAACCCTGTTGGCAAGATAGAAGTTTTCGGGTTTTATGCAAACCCTTCCAGCCGAAAGCTCGATCAGTCCTTCCTGCTCGAGCTTTTCCAACTGCTTTCTGAAATCTCTTTTCATCCGGGCGGTAAGCATGATTCCTTCCGTTTTCCTGAGCCCAAGCATCATCGTCTCTCCCAGTTTTTCCTTTCCCGAAATCTTTTCCGCAGAGACGGGTTCCGGGATTTTCCCTGAGAGAAGCGGTTCCATGTAACCGCCCAATCCTGAAGGATCGGTTTTTCTTTCTCCTGCGATATGGCTCGCCGCGGAACAGCCCAGCCCGAGATATTCCCCGTTGTCCCAGTAATTGAGATTGTGCCGGCACTCCATTCCTGGCTTTGCGAAATTGGATATCTCGTAACGGCGGTAGCCGGCTGAAACAAGCTTTTCCACGGCATATTCATACATCTCTCTTGCGGCCTCACCGTCCTCTTTTATGCCTTTCTTGTGAAAAGGTGTTCCTTCCTCCACTTGCAGGCTGTACACTGAAAAGTGTTCCGGCGCAATCCGCAGAACAGCGTCAACGGTTTCCCTGAAATCTTCCATGGTCTGCCCCGGTATTGCGGTCATAACATCTACGTTTATATTGCCGAAGCCGTTTTTCCTGAGATCCGAAAAAACTTTCTGGAAATCCGCAAAAGTATGCCGTCGGCCGAGAAACCCGAGCAGTCTGTCCTGCGCGCACAGCATCCCCAGGCTTATTCTGGTTATCCCGGCATTCTTCAGAACAATTACCTTTTCTTTGTCGAGACTTTCGGGATTAGCCTCGAACGTGGACTCTTTAAACAGTTTCACGGAACCGTAATTGAGGCTTACGGCGACAAATAGTTTTTCAATCTGCCGGCACGAAAGACAGCCGGGAGTTCCCCCTCCGACATAAAGCGTATCCGGGCGGAATATCCGATAAGCTCTCATCTCTTTTTCAAGGGCATCCAGATACCGGTCCGCCATGTGATGCTGCCCGGGGAATGCCGTGAAACTGCAATACGGACACTTAACCCCGCAAAAAGGAATGTGGACGTATAAGCCTTTCATTGTAATTGTGAAAGAAGCAATACGGGAAATATTAAGAAACACAGGCAACACAAGGAGACTGGATAAAAAATCCAAGCAGTTAAAAACAACAGAAAGCGGAGGAAGCAAAAACCGGTTTTTATTCGCCGTTGCTTCCTCCGCTCCGCTCTGCGGCGCTTCCAGCCGCTGGCACTTTGGAATTGTCCGTTGCTTATATTGCTTGCTTTGCTTATGTTTCTTGCGTTGCTTACGTCGCCGGCTTAATTTTCGTTCCTCTTCTTAAGAAACATCTGTATGAGGTCTATCGGCAGGGGGAAAAGAATTGTGGAGCTTTTCTCCGTCGATATTTCAGACAATGTCTGCAGATACCTGAGCTGTATGGCAGCCGGATTCTGCCCGAGGATTAAGGCGGCGTCGGAAAGTTTCTGCGCGGCCTGGAATTCGCCCTCCGCATGAATCACTTTAGCGCGGCGCTCGCGCTCCGCTTCTGCCTGCTTGGCGATGGCGCGCTGCATATCCTGCGGGAGATCGACGTTTTTCACTTCGACGCTGGATATCTTTATACCCCAGGGTTCTGTGTGCTGGTCCAGTATCTCCTGCAGGTTCTTGTTTATTTTGTCCCTGTTGGCGAGAAGGTCGTCGAGCTCCTGCTGCCCCAGCACGCTTCTCAGCGTAGTCTGGGCAAGCTGGCTTGTGGCATACATGAAGTTCTCCACATTAAGCACCGCAGCCTGCGGATTTACCACCCTGAAATAAACCACCGCGTTGACCTTGACTGAAATATTGTCGCGGGTTATTACGTCCTGTGGCGGCACATCCAGCACAACCACTCTGGTGCTCAACCTGAACACCTGCTGTATCCCGGGTATCAGTATTATGAGGCCGGGCCCTTTTACACCGGTGAACCTTCCGAGCGTGAGCATAACGCCCCTCTCGTACTCATTGAGGACCTTGATACAGCTGAAAACAATCACAACTCCTATTACCAACAGCGGCATGAGTCCGAACATTTTTCCCTCCGTCAGGCTGGCTTTCGTTTGAGGCGTTTTTTACCCCGGATTCCGCCATGCTTTCAAGCACTCAGTTACAGAGCGATTAAGCACAACCGTAAATCCCGGATTCAGTCTAACAAAAAGCACTCTCCGCAACAAGGATTATCTGTATTTTGTATGATTATATATAGAACTTTTTCATATTAGCCGCAAAGATATTTTAAACCCATGGGTAAGAGACGACTGGCAAGAGAATACGCCCTTCAAGCCCTTTACCTTGCCGATGTCGCGGATATGAGCCCCACGGACGTATACTTTGTTCTGGATATGGCCGGATGTCCCGTGGAAGCCGGCTCTGCCGCCTTTGCCAAATCCCTTGTAAATAAGACCTTTTCCGGCATCAAAAAATTTGATGCGCTGATACAATCCTGCGCGCACAACTGGCAGGTGTCGCGCATGGCCTCGGTCGACCGCTGCATAATGAGAATGGCCGCCTGCGAATTTATGTCCACACCCGAGACTCCGGCGGGAGTGATAATAGACGAAGCCATAGAACTTTCAAAAAAATTCTCAACCGCCGATTCCGGCAGATTTATCAACGGAGTGCTTGACCGTCTGAAGGAAGAACAAAGCAGAATCCATGCGACCGGCGGCGGAACAGAAGATAAGCAAACATGATCCGCTATAATATAAAAGCGGAAATCGAAAAGCTGCGCGCCGAAATAAGAAGGCATGAATATCTTTATTACGTGCTGGACAAACCCGATATTTCCGACGCTGATTTCGACCTCCTCATGCGCCGGCTTGCGGAACTGGAAAAAAAATATCCGAAGCTTATCAGGCCCGATTCCCCCACCATGCGGGTGGGCGGAATTCCTTCCCGTGATTTCGCCCCGGTCAGACACTTCGTGCCGATGCTTTCCCTGGACAACATTTCCTCAGCGGAGGAAC
This sequence comes from bacterium, assembly GCA_043817835.1. Classification (GTDB taxonomy): domain Bacteria; phylum Elusimicrobiota; class Elusimicrobia; order Elusimicrobiales; family CAZFMJ01; genus JBDRGJ01. Next base: position 1,301 of record JBDRGJ010000178.1, on the reverse strand, counting down.
TTCTGGCCTGGCATGACCGGGTTAAGAAGAACCTCGGCTTCCTGCCGTCAACGGACGGAGCTTCATCCGCTTTTGAACTGGTGGTGGAAGCCAAGATAGACGGCCTTTCCTGCTCTCTGCTCTATGAAAACGGCCTGTTGCGCACCGCCGCCACGCGCGGCGACGGCGAGACAGGCGAGGATGTGACCTCCAATGCCCGCACGATACGCTCAATTCCGCTGCGGCTGGAAAAAGAACCGGCCACAATCATGGAAATCAAGGGAGAAGTCTACATGGAGCGCGCAGACTTTAAAAAGCTCAACAGGGAACAACTGCGCAACGGCCTGGAACCCTTTGCCAATCCCCGAAATGCCGCAGCCGGTTCCCTGCGCCAGAAAGACCCCAGGATAACTTCTTCACGCCGCCTGCGTTTCTTCGTCCATTCCTTCGGCATGATGAAAGACGGAAAATTTCCGGACACGCACTGGGAATACCTGAAACTCTGCAAAAACCTGGGTTTTGCCGTGTGTCCGGCCAGAAAACTTTGCGCTGATATACATGATGTCATCTCCTTTTTCGACGATTACGCCGAAAAACGCCTGCAGCTTCCCTATGAGATAGACGGCCTCGTAGTGAAAGTAAACAGCCTGCAACGGCAGAAACTCCTGGGTTTCACCGCGAAGAGCCCCCGGTGGGCCGTGGCTTTCAAGTATCCTCCACAACAGGCGGTCACCTCGGTGAAAAGTGTTGTCTTTTCGGTCGGCCGCACCGGCGTAATCACCCCTGTGGCCGAGCTGGAACCGGTGGCCTGTTCCGGCGTAACGATTTCCAGTTCGACCCTCCACAATTTCGACGAGATAAAACGCCTGGACCTGAGAACAGGCGACAGGGTGGTCATTGAAAGGGCCGGCGAAGTCATACCACATGTTGTGAAAGTGGTGGCCTCGGCCAGGACGGGAAAGGAACGGGAGATCCTCCCGCCGCAGAAATGCCCGGCCTGCGGGGCCAAGACATCCAGGGATGAAGAGGAAGTCGCCCTCAGGTGCGTCAATCCTTCCTGCCAGGCACAATTCAGGCGCGCACTTCTGCATTTCGGCTCCAGGAATGCCATGGATATAGCGGGCCTGGGCGAGGCCGTGGTTGACCAGCTGCTTGCGAAAAAACTTGTCGGGGATTTTTCCGGCATCTACCGGCTTACGAAGGAGGACCTTCTGACGTTGGAATTTTTTAAAGATAAAAAATCGCAGAATCTTCTGGATGAGATAGAAAAAAGCCGGACAAAGCTCCTTTCCCGCCTTATCTATTCACTCGGCATACGGCAT
>JBDRGJ010000177.1:0-4810 GCA_043817835.1 bacterium | reverse complement strand
CTGCCGGTAAAGCTCTGGATTTCGGCGGAGATGCCTGCCCCGTTCAGCACGCTTCTCACCTCTGCTATTGTGGCCGTCTTGGAGAATCCCACCTGTACGACCGTTCCTCCTGTGAAGTCTATCCCGAGATTGAGCCCCCTGTGGTATATAATGGAAGCGAGTCCCAGAAGTATGAAAAAGCCTGAGACGGCGAAAAGCCGGTATCGCATTGAGACGAAGTCTATGCTGGTTTTGGGAAGAAGTACGATCATATGCTCATCTCCCTGGGATTGGATTTAATCCAGAACTCGTATATGGCCCTGGTAACGAAGACGGAAGTGAACATGCCTATGACCAGGCCCAGTGTAAGGGTCACTGCGAAGCCTTTTACCGGCCCCGAGCCGAACTGGAAAAGGAATACGGCAGCTATCCAGGTGGTTAGGTTGGAGTCCAGGATGGCGCTCCAGGCCTTGTCATAGCCGGACGGAACGCACAGCGCGACTGGTCTGCCGAGAGCTATTTCCTCACGCATTCTTTCAAGTATCAGCACGTTGGCGTCAACTGCCATCGCAAGGCTCAGTATGATTCCGGCTATGCCCGGCAGTGTCAGTGTCGCTCCGAAATAGGACATGGCGGCCGTAAGCAGAACGAAGTTGAGAAACAGCGCAAGATCGGACACCAGCCCCGAAACTTTATAGTAAAAGAACATAAAAAACACAACGAAAAGGAAACCGGCGATGCAGGCCATAAGTCCGGCCCGTATGGAGTCCTCTCCCAGGGTCGGCCCCACGGTCCTTTCCTCTATTATCCGCACCGGGGCCGGCAGCGCGCCTGCCCTGAGGACAATGGCAAGATTGCGCGCCTCTTCCATCGTGAAAGTGCCTTCTATCACTCCGGAACCGCCGCCTATGCGGCTTTTTATGACAGGAGCAGAGTGGACGATGCCGTCCAGCACTATGGCAAGGTTCTTCCCCACGTTGGCGGCGGTGGCCTTCTCGAAGATTTTCCCGCCTTCGCTGTTAAAGGTGAAACCGACGCTGGGGTAGCCGAAATCATGGCCCGTCTCCACCCTTGCGTTCTCCAGATAGGCTCCGGTGACCACAGGCGTGGCCGAAAGGACGTAATATCTGCGGCCGTAATCAGAGTCGCTTTTAGCCTTAAGCAGGGTCGTGCCTTTGGGCATGACCTTCGCTATATCAGGCAGAAGAGCGCCTTTATCGTCGAAAGGATTGCCGGAGGCCTGAATTTTTTCAAGAGCTTTTACCGCCTGGTCGCCGGTATCGACCAGACTAAACTCCAGGAGGGCGGTTTTGCCTATGAGCTCTTTGGCCTGCTCGGGGTTGGAGATGCCCGGAAGCTGTATGGATATCCACCTTTCCCCCTGCCTGGTTATCGGGGTTTCGCCTACGCCGTACTGGTCCACCCGGTTCCTTATTATCTCTATGGCGCGGCTCATGGCGTCCTGTATATTTTCGCTCCTCTCCAGTTTGCTTACGTCCAGTTCCAGCAGCAGGTGCGTTCCGCCTCTCAGGTCCAGCCCGAGGTTGAGTATCCGCTTGGGGCGCAGCCTGCCCAGTTCCAGTTCCTGCTGTTCCTGGGGAGTCTTGCTGTACCAGTCGACGGTGGGATATATGAGAGCGATTGAGAGGATGAATATGCCCAGTATTAAAAACCATTTCCATTGAAGCTTGCTCATAATTCTGTTCCTTGTGCCGCCTGTTTTCCTCGTTTTGCTTATTTTTCTTGCTTTGCTTGTATTGCTTGTGTTTCTTGCGTTGCTTTTAATGCGGAAGCAGCGAAGCTACAGCCGAGCGGGTCATGGTGATTTTAACATTGTCCGCTAATTTGACTTCGAGGTCCTGTTCCCTTACAGCCGTTATGGTGCCGTAAATGCCTCCAGATGTGAGGATTCTGTCGCCGGCTTTAAGTTCCGAAAGCATTTTGGAATGGGCTTTGGCCTGTTTCTGCTGGGGGCGTATCATAAGAAAATAAAATATCGCTACCATCGCTATGATAGGAAAGAAACTCATTAATGCGGGGGGGGCAGTCTGTTCCATTGCAATAATTCCTCCTGTTTTGCGGTAATTCTAACAAAATAACGGGTTTCGCTACAAAAATAGTCCCGATTTTGCTCTACCCTGAACCCCGGCCTCCGGCTTTCTGAGGATGTATCACCGCTATCCTGGCTTTATGTAAGCGGACATGAAGCGTTTTTTAGCCTCGGCAAAAGTCCCCTCTCTTATGGCTTTGCGCATGGCCTGTGTCTGCCGTATCAGAAACCTTACATTATGGATGGAAAGCAGTCTGGAAGACAGCAGTTCCTTCGCCCTGTAGAGATGGGAAAGATATGCCCGGCTGTAATTGCGGCAGGTTTCGCAGTCGCAATCCGGGTCGAGCCGGGAATCGTCATTACGGAACGGGGCGTTCTTTATATAAATTTTCCCCTGCGAAGTCATGGCCTGTCCGTTTCTTGCGTTGCGCGTGGGCCAGACGCAGTCGAACATATCAGCCCCCCTGGAAACAGCTTCCCAGATGTCCTCCGGTGTGCCCAGGCCCATGAAATAAACCGGCTTGCCGGCCGGCAGGTGCTCGACGGCAGCAGAAAGAGAATCGTGCATCTGTTTCTTTGTTTCGCCCACGGCCAGGCCGCCCACTGCAAAGCCGTGCACTCCCAGTTCCGCCATATGCAGGGCGGCCTCCCTGCGCAGGTCCGGAAAAACCGAGCCCTGGACTATTCCGAACAGGAGGGGGGGACTGCTTTCAGGATAAGAGGAGTGGGAAATTTTTCTGTTGTAATGGCTCATGGCCCTTTCCGCCCATAGCCGGGTCTTTCGCAAAGCTTCTTTGGCTTCGGCATGGGTGCATGGGTTTTCAACGCAGACATCAAGGCATGTCCAGATGTCGGAACCTATAACAGCCTGCAGGTCTATCATCTTCTCCGGGGTGAAAAAATGTGCGCTGCCGTCATGATGGGATGTGAAATGGACCCCGGTTTCCGTGATTTTCCGCAGATGGGAAAGACTGTATACCTGAAACCCGCCCGAATCCGTAAGGATGGGGCCTTTGTGATTCATAAAACCATGCAGGCCGCCAAGTTTTTTGAGGATTTCGGTTCCCGGTCTGAGATAGAGATGATAGGTGTTGGAAAGTATGCACTCAGTTCCTATGGCTTCCAAATCTGCCTGGGACAGGGCTTTGACCGAGGCCTGAGTGGCGACAGGCATGAAAACAGGGGTGTGTATCGAGCCGTGCGCCGTGTGCAAAACACCTGTCTTGGCTTTTGAGAGGCTGTCCCTGGCAGTTATTCTAAAAATGTCCATGAATTTTAGGGTATAGGGTAGAGGGTATACCCCAACGCAGAGCTCGATTTTTAATCGCACCCGAAACAGGGCCTCCGGCTTTCAAAGGGTGTTTGGGGCGCACTTTCAAAGCGGCATAGCCTGAAAGTACGGCGGAGCCGGACGGTTCCCCGTAGGGGACCCTGACCGGTCCGGGGTAGAGGGTAGAGGAAAAGAATAATAATGGAGAAGGATATTTTCAACTTTAAATAAATGAAATTCATTTTGTCTTTATGATTTGACACTGTCTGTCGATTTTAGCTTTTCGCGTACTCTCCCCTGAACCCCGGCCTCTAGCCGTACCCGAAACAGGGCCTGTGGCCTTCAGAGGGTGTACTCCCTCTACCCTTAAACTATCAGCATTGCGTCGCCGTATGAATAGAACCGGTATTTCTTCTCCGCCGCCTGCCGGTAGGCAGCCAGGAGCATATCTTCGCCTGCTAAAGCCGCAGTCATGCACAGCGGGGTTGAGTCAGGCAGGTGAAAATTCGTAAGGAGCGCATCGACTGTCCGGAATTTATAGGGGGGGTAGATAAAAATGCCGGTATCCTTTTCTCCTGCCAGGACGTTCCCGTTTTCCAATGCCATGCTTTCAAGGGTCCTTGCCGATGTGGTGCCGACCGCGATTATCCTGCCGCCGCGCTTTCGGGCGTCGTTTATCTTTGCGGCAGATTCCTCGGTAACCGAACATCTTTCAGGCAGCATCCTGTGTTTTTCCGGTGCGCCGCGCAGAGGCTTGAACGTTCCCCAGCTGACGTGCAGTGTAACGTGAGCGCAGGTCACATTCATGGACTGTATCCGTTTCAACAGTTCAGGCGTGAAATGAAAACCTGCGGTCGGGGCTGCTATGGAACCTGTCTCGCGGGCATATACTGTCTGATATGCTTCGAGGTCGGCTTCAGCGGAAGGACCTGCCGGATTCTGTTTCCTGGCTTTTATTATGTATGAAGGCAATGGAACCGAGCCGTGCATCGAGGAGTATCTGAACATATCCGTTTCGGAAAACTCGAAAATCCATTCGCCGTCCGCGGCTTTTTCCAGGCATGCGGCAGAGACGCCTCCGGGAAATTCGACTCTGAGCCCCGGCCGGGCATTACGCGACAGCGCCATCCATCTTCCGGCCTGCAATGGTCTGCACAGCAGGATTTCGAATTTTCCGCCGGTTTCTTTTTTCCCTTCCAGCCTGGCCGGAAAGACCTTCGTATCGTTTAATACCAGGCAGTCTCCGGGTTTCAGGCAGGAGGTTATGTCGCTGAATACCGTATCCCGTATTGAGTCAAAGCGTCTGTCCAGAACCATGAGGCGCGAGGAATCGCGGGGAGATGCCGGCTCCCGGGCCACAAGCTCATCAAGCCTCAATTCTTCGAACTTTTTTAAATCCATTCAATCTTCAATCTCAATCCAAACTGGAGGCAGACGGCAATTTCAGGAACGACAGTTTTAATTACTTTTTATAAATGTTTTTTATCGTTTGATTATTTTTTAGCACATCA
>JBDRGJ010000176.1:0-3510 GCA_043817835.1 bacterium | reverse complement strand
AAAAGCTCGTCGGATAGCCGTTTTCGGCTGCGCCCTTGTATTCCGCTGTTCCAGGGTGTATAATTGAGTTGCAGGCTTGCTTGTGTCCTGCGGGGGCCCGGCGATGAAGGCTAAATTTGGGATATCGGTCCTGTTTGCGGTTCTTCTCTCCTCTTTTCTTACGTTCTATTCCATTCCTCCAAGCGGCGAGGCTGCTGTTGCACCCGCGCGCATAGTGCAGCTCGTCGCTATCGCCATGTCCCGGAACTGCGAAGCCGGGGTCATGGACCAGCTCTGCTCCCATGTCACCAGCTTCCTGGATGACGAAAGCGCGAAGGCCGGCGCCGACCTAAAAAACTGCAAGAAAAACTGCCTCTGGAAGAAAAATAAAAACGACCTCATAACAGCCGCGAAGAAAAAGGCTAAGGATTCCTGCGCCCGTGGCGAAGCCCCGAACATCAACGAAATCAATAAGGGGTTGGACGGGAACGCCAAAGACAGGCTGAAGAAGCTTTATGACAACAATAGCCGGCTGTTCGACGGCTCCGCCAAACTCGCCTCCAAAGACTTCGATGTAAAATCCAATCAATCCCCCGCCATAACAGGCAAAAGCGGCCTGGTCGCCGATTTAAAAACCTCCGAGCCGGACATCGCAAAAATAGGATCGGCGACCGGACTCGGGCTGGGCGGGAAAAAGCTTTCCGGTGAGACCCCGGAACCGACCTCACAAAAGCGCTCGGAATCCTTATTGGCCTCCGCATCATCAGCCAAATCAGCAGCCCCTGTCTCAACGGCGACGTTCTCTGCGGCCGCCACTATTGTCGCCCCTGCTTCAAAAACAGCCGCCACATCTGCCATTAAAGCAGCAGCGACCTCTCCCTGCGATTCCTGCCTTAATGAAACTCCCGGCACGCCCTCATATGCCTGCATGGAGATATGCTGCGTTGAACGGGGGATATGGTGCGAAACGTTCTGCATGAATTACTACGCCACGACGCAGGAAGAATGTGATTGCTGCAGGAGATATGGCCGTACCTGCTTCTCCCGCTCCAACGGCTGTGAATGTCCGAACGGCTTCAGCTGGAATACGGCCGGGAGCCAATGCTTTCAAAGCGGAGACATTGAAACCGGCGGCAACATAAGCCTCGGTAAAGCGATCACCAATGGATTGGTTACCGGAGCCGGAGGACTCGCCTGGCTGAATAACTGGTGGGATAAACGCAAACATGAACTCGATGAACTATTAGGGCGCAAGCAATGTGAAGAAGATGGCGATGAATGCTGCGGAGTGTTCAAATATAACCCACAAAGCCAATGCTGTAGCGAATCGCAGGACATATTGCCTATAAGGATGAAAACCCTCCACGATTGTGATGTCCGCTATCAACTTGAAGATGTCCCATTTGAGAAAAAGGGCTGCTCCGTTCCGGGGGCCTGGGACCCGGTTTTAACCGGGCTTTGCGGGATGAATAATAAGGACGAGCCTGTACCCGGAGTCAGCTTCCTGCCCGCCTGTTATGAGCATGACACCTGCTACAGGACTTGCAAACCGAACGGAGTAGACGACACAGATTACAAGAAGACTTGTGATGATAAATTTGGAAAAAATCTTGAAACGATATGCAACAATCATAATCTTGATGATGAAGCGCTGAGATGGTGTATGGATTTTGTCAGTATATATTACAACGGCGCAGACAAAGCCGGCTGGTGGGCATACAAAGGATCCCAGACACAGAACTGTTCCTGCTGCCCGCAATAAACGATATATAAGGATACAAAGTCATGAATCTTAAATATTGGATTTTGCCGCTCCTGCTGTTGCTGCCGTGCGGGGCGCGTGCTATTCCGAAACTCCCGGCACAGGAAATGCTAAACGTCCAGGAGCTGCTCCGCGAGCTGGGAAACCCGGATCCCGCCGTCCGCGAAAGCGCGGTGCTGAAAACGCGGCAATTTGCCGCCCAGTTGGAACTGGGGCGATACGAGGCCAGCCAGCACCGCGCCCGGGTGAGCGACGCCGTAAAGAAACTGCTGAACGATAAAGAAAAGCGGGTGCGTTATTTAAGCGCGCTGGCCCTGAGAAGGCTCGCCTATGACAACGAGGTGGACAGGAATCTTCCGATTCCCGTTTTCATCGAGGCCATAAAAGACCCTCAAATGACCCAGCCGCAGGTCCTGACGGAGGTTATTAAGGAGTTTTGGTTTCTTGAGCATGAACGCGGGGCGGGTGAGGTCAAAGCGAGAAAAGAGGAAATAATAACAGCCCTGAAAGGCCATATAAAAGATAGGGATAAACACATCCGCTATTCCGCCGCAATAGCCCTGGGGGAATTTGACAGTAACGGCACTAAAAACTTAATACTGCCTGTTCTACTTGAAATTTTAGCCGACATAGATGAAACTATCCTGATGTTTGACAAAATCCATGCTGCAAGTGTTTGTGGAATCATGGGACCAGAGGCGAAAGAAGCTGTTCCCGGGATTATTCAGGCGAAAAAAGAAATGGAGTCGAAAGGCTGGAATACCTCCTCCTATACTAACGCTCTCATTAAGATCGGCACTCCGGAAGCCTTGGACGCCGCTTATGGCGGCCGGACGCTTTATATCGCCGCCAGGGCGCTGTCATATCATCCCGTTTCAGATTTCCTGGCCGCTTTCTTCTTCGGCTGGCTTTTCTGGAAAAGCGTCAAATTGCGGAGGCAGGGCAAAAAAGTGTTTCACTGGCTTCTCATCATTCCCGCGGCGTTCTATACGCTTTACGGCGTCGGCAACACATTCGTTTCTCCAGATAATAATCCGGATGATGTATTGGGCAACCGTACGGCATTTATGGTTCTCGCCTCTATCGGCTTCGTCCCCTGGCTGTTGAGTTGGCTGTTCATCTGGCTCCGCAAATGGAAACAAAGCCGTCCCGCTCCCTGACCTGCGGGAACCCTTCAGCTATCCCGTCCAGCATAATTGAACCTGAAAAAACGGCGAATCGTCATAAATTTGAAGGGGCCATAGGAGGCACCGTAGGGGACGTTGCTTAAGTGGGGGTTTGGGGAGCAACTGGACAGAAAACTCACTTAAGGAATTAACTCCCCAGATTTACGTCCCCATACAACCGCCGCCGGCGGCTCCTGGAGGCGCTTTCCCGGCCTATGTATCAGGGGACGGAGTTTACTATTTTCCTAAACCACAGTCATTACCTTCGGAAGTGACAATTAGGAAGTTAGGAAACAGCGTCCCCTGAAGCCCTCTGCCGCTCGGCCTGGCCCCGGCCGCCTACGCCGTCTGGAGCCGGCACCTGAAGCATAACCCGGGCAACCCGGCGTGGGCGGACAGGGACAGGTTCGTACTCTCCGGCGGCCACGGCTCTTCCATGCTCTACGCGCTGCTGCACCTCTACGGCTACGGCCTCACCATGGACGAGCTGAAAAATTTCAGGCAGTTTGGCAGCACTACTCCCGGCCACCCGGAATACGGCATAACGAAAGGCGTGGAAACCACCACCGGCCCGCTCGGGCAGGGCTTCGCCAACGCGGTCGG
>JBDRGJ010000175.1:0-2064 GCA_043817835.1 bacterium | reverse complement strand
GTCAGGATGGCCCCGGCCACAAGCGCAAAAACCGGGATGAGAGCCGTGACAGCCGTGGCCAGCATGCCGAATACCATTATGGCCGGGCCCACAACGACTATTATCCCGGCGATGGCCAGGATGACATTTTGGGTCCTCGGGCTTAATTCGGCAAAACTCTTTATCAGGCGCTCTATGTGCGGGACAAACTTCTCCACGCTAGACATGGCTGAATTAAGAACCGGCATCAATGCCTGCCCCAGCGTAATCGCCACGTCCCATGCCCGCTGCCATAGTGTCTTCATGCGGCTGGCCATGGTGGCGTATCTTTTCTCCGCCTCATTCACCAGCGCTGTATTTGCGGCCCACGCCGTTGATCCTATTTCAAGGCTGCGGCGGAAAAGGTCGCCCGCCCCTGATGCGCGCAGGAGCGCGTCCCTGACCCGCGTCTCTCCCATTCCGAGGGCGTCCAGCACCGGGAATACACTCCTGCCGGAATCCGCGAGTCTTTTGAGCCCTTCGATGAAGGCGACCGTGGCGTCGGCTGCGTCGGTCTTGAATCTCTGCTTGAATTCGGCCGCCGTCATCCCCGCTACTGCGGAGAATATCTCCAGTTTCCTGCCGCCCTTATCCACGGCGCTGGCGATGTTTATCATGGACTTGGATATTGCAGCGCCCCCGGCCTGCGCTTCCACGCCCACGCTTGACAATGCCCCGGCCAGCGCCAGTATCTGGTGTTCCTGCAGTCCCAGTTGTTTGCCCGCGCCTGCGAGCCTGAGCCCCATTTCCACTATCTCGGCCTCGGTCGTGGCCAGGTTATTGCCAAGATCGACCACTGTCGCCCCCAATCTGCCGAACTGGTCCTGCGGCATCTGCGTGATGTTTGCGAGTCGTGCCAGCGCCGTGGCCGCGGTATCGGCTGACATATTGGTGGTATTGCCGAGGTCTATCATGGTGCTGGAAAATTTCAGGATGCTGCCTGTCTCGATTCCCAGTTGTCCCGCTGCCTCGGCGACTTTGGCGATTTCGGTAGTGCTGGCCGGGATTGTCTTTGCCATGTCCCGGATCCCGCTCTGCAGCGCCGCCAACTGCGCGGTGGTGCCATCTACGGTTTTCTCCACTCCGGTCCAGGCAGACTCAAAGTCTATGGCGGCCTTGACCGCGGTATAACCCATCGCCAACAGCGGCAGGGACAATCCCATGGTTATGCCCCGGCCTATCGATGTGGTCCTGCGGCTCAGCCTTGCCATCGACTTCTCGGTCCTGGCCATGGCAGAATCAAAGCTTGCTGTGCGGGCCGTCAGGTTCACATACAGGGTCGCTAAAGTAGCCATTTTTACCGTCGCTGACTCATGATAATATTGATTATGTTAATATACTTCTTATGTTTACATAAGAGAAAAAAAGGGCTTATTTTATTCATTTTCCGGTCTTATCCTCACCCCTAAGCATGGCATTGAGCTGCTTAACCTTCTGCAGCATAGTCTCCGAACTGTCGCGCTCTTTCCCGAACTTTGGCATAAAATCAGCCGGTTTATACCTGCGCCGCCGTCCCTTCTTCCCCAGCATCTCGAACCGATTTGCTATTAAAGCACAAAGCACGCCGTTCCGGAGATCGGCGCGCTCTTGTCCAAAAGGGTCGATTTTGTCATACGCCATCCATTCCGTCAATTCGTAGGACGGCATGCGTGACAGCATTTCCTCTCTGGGTAAGCCCAGGGCAAGGGCTAACTTATAACTGAACTTCCGCCCCGGGCGACCTTTAAACCCTCGGCGAGCTTTTTGACGTCCTCGTCACCGAGGCCGGAGAGTTCCTGCGCGGCCTGGAACACCCTGTCAAGCGCAATCGCCGATTTCCTGCCCAAATCTTTCACTTCAATTTCCGTGAAAAGTCGTTCTCCCTTCTCATTCACCACGGATACTGCCACCAGCTTTGCCCGCATGTTGATTAGGTTGATGCGCCTGTTCTTTCCGTTCTGCTCAATGCAGCCGTCCTCGTAGTTGTCTTTCTCCAGACCTGTAAGCGCCCGCACCCTGACCGTGCCGCACCATTCCGGGACGTCAACATCCTTTGTCTTGAGATCT
>JBDRGJ010000174.1:0-4568 GCA_043817835.1 bacterium | reverse complement strand
CTGAGCCGGGCGGTCGCCTCCGGCGTGCCGCAGACCTCCGGTGATCTGCGGCGCCCCATAGGGGGCCCTAACCAACCCGGGGTGCAGGGTAGAGACAGGGAGGTAAAAGCAATGAGCAAGATACTTGATACCGTATTGTTGCTGGCTTTGCCCGCTTCGGGCAAATCCGAAGTCAGAAAATATCTGGCAAGCCTTTCACCCGAGAAGGCAGGAAATGATTTTCACATGGGACCCACCGTCCAGCTGGACGATTTTCCGTATGTCCATATGATGAGAAGGATTGATGACGAACTGAAAAAGCTGGGAAAAAACAGAATATTTTTCCATTCGCCGGAACGTCCGTTCATCAATCCCGGAGACTGGGGAACCCTCATACACCTTGTAAACGAGGACTATCAGGATATGACGGCGAAGAGGCGTGAAACCCCGGATTCCGCCGCGCAGCTTCTCATGGAAAGGCTGGAAAAGGCCGCGCTGAAAGCGGGCGAAAAAGCCCGCATTGCTTCCCTTGACCCTGCCATCCGTGAGACTGTGGCAAAAGCCGTTGAAAAGGAAGCATCAGACCTGCTCAAAGAAAAGCATGGCAATTATCCGGATACGCTCGAGAAAAAAACCCTGGTCATCGAGTTTGCCCGCGGCGGGCCGGACGGCTCATCAATGCCTCTTCCGGCCCCGCTTGGCTACAGGCATTCCGTCGGCCTGCTTTCAGACGATATATTGAAGAAGGCAGTCATACTCTATGTATGGGTGACTCCTGAGGAATCCCGCAGGAAAAATACCGCCAGAGCAAATCCGGACGATCCCGGTTCAATACTTCATCACGGCGTGCCCATGGAGGTCATGCTGAAAGACTACGGCTGCGACGATATGGACTGGCTGGAGGCAAATGCCAGGGTCAGGGGAACGATACCCGTGACTTCCGGCACAGGACGCGAATATAATATTCCCATAGCCCGCTTCGACAACAGGGTGGACAAAACCTCATTCATCCGCGAAGACATTAAAAGCTGGAAAAAGGCAGACGTGGAAGCCGTGCACAACAGCCTCAAAAGCGCCCTGGACAAGCTGGCAGAATTTTCCGTGTCCAAAGTCTAATTTTTAGAGATTGGAAGCAAAAGGTCTCCGGAAATTTTCGGAGACCTTTTGCTTGGAATCATGTGCATTAAGTTTATCTATTGCTCTACCCTCTACCCCGGGCCGGTTAGGGTCCCCTATGGGGCGCCGCAGATCACCGGAGGTCTGCGGCACGCCGGAGGCGATCGCCCGGCTCAGCCGCACTTTCAGGCTCTGCCGCCTTGAAAGTGCGCACCAACAGCACTGCGATGGTGTATACCCTCTACCCTTTTCCCATGTTGCTCCAATCCAGCAGCACTTTTCCGGAATTGCCGGAAGCCATTACCTCAAAAGCTTCCTTGAAATTTTTCATCGGAAACCTGTGGGTTATCACCGGTTTGATATCCAGTCCGCTCTGGAGCATGGCGCACATCTTGTACCAGGTCTCAAACATCTCCCTGCCGTAAATGCCCTTGAGCAGGAGAGCCTTGAAAATGACCTGGTCCCAGGGGATAGAGGTTGTGTGAGGCAGTATTCCCAGCAGGGCTATTTTGCCGCCCATCTTGACCGCGCCTATCATATCGTTCAGCGCGGCCGTACTTCCTGACATTTCAAGGCCTACATCGAAACCTTCCGTCATGCCCAGTTCTTTGATGATGTCCGCGGGGTGTTTCCTGCGTATATCCGCGACATTTTTTATGCCGAGCTTCCGGGCCAGGTCCATGCGGTATTCGTTCATGTCGGTTATGACCACATGTCTGGCTCCGACATGCATCGCCACTGCCGCGGCCATGATGCCTATGGGCCCCGCGCCGGTAATCAATACGTCTTCCCCGACAAGGTCGAATGAAAGGGCGGTGTGCACGGCATTGCCCAGGGGGTCCAGTATGGCAGCCTCGTCGTCGCTGACTCCTTCGGGAACGGGGAAGACGTTTTCAGCCGGCAGAGCCAGGTATTCGGCGAAACAGCCGGGGAGATTGACCCCTATTCCCTTCGTGTTGATGCACAGGTGCCTGTGGCCGGCCCTGCAGTTGCGGCAGTGGCCGCATACTATATGTCCCTCGCCCGATACTCTTTCCCCTACGGTCAGTCCCTGCACTGTTCTGCCGGTTTTTGCTATCTCTCCCACAAACTCGTGGCCCACGCGCAGGGGAACGGGTATGGTCTTCTGCGCCCACTCGTTCCAGTCATAGATATGGACATCGGTGCCGCAGACGGCAGTCTGCCGGATTTTTATAAGCACTTCGTTGTCGCCTATTACAGGCCCGGGAACTTCTTCCAGCCACAGGCCTTTTTCCGCGCGTTTTTTGACCAGAGCTTTCATGTTTTATCTCCCGCGGCGTTATTATGCTTTAGAGTCAAATTTGTAGCCGAATTTAGGAACCGTCCCGATGAGACGCGCACGTTTTCCCAGCTTTGTCCGTATATTTTTCACATGCGTATCAACGCTTCTTAATGAGGACTCCGGTCCTGCGGATGAGGAATTTTCGGCCAGAAAGGCCCGGCTGTGCACTCTCCCCGGGGAGGAAGCCAGAAGGAAAAGCATGTCGAATTCCTTTGGCTGAAGAACGAGCGGCTTTCCGGCTATCTCCGCTGTGCGAGCTGCCTTGTCCATCCTGAGTCCGGCGATTTCAACCTTATCTTCGGAAACAGCGGGCGGGCAGCGTCTTAAGACCGCTCTTACCCTGGCAATGAGTTCCATGGGGTCGAACGGTTTGGCCACATAATCGTCGGCACCCATATCCAATCCGAATTTCTTGTCGCCTGCTGTTGAAGTCCCGGTCAGGAAGATGACGGGAATGCCGGCGGTTTCGGGATCCGCCTTGAGCTGTTTAAGAATTTCCCGTCCGTCCCCGCCGGGAAGATTTATGTCCAGAAGAATAATGTCGGGTTTCCAGGAGAGGACAGTTTCTTTTACCAGCGGAGCGTTTTCGATGGCTTTGAGCGTGCAGTCATTTTCGTATGCCGCAATTCTTTGGAGGGTTTCAACCAGCTGCCTGTCGTCTTCCACCAACAGTATCCTTGGCATGGCACCATGCTACTAAAAATTTAAGTTGACAAGAAAGCTGCGGTCAATGTGAATCCACAGCCTCAGCTTAAGCTGGATGAGATGCTGTCACGGGCAGGGCTGAAGAAAGGATGTTCACAATTCCCCCGCAATTTCCAGACTCATTGTCCTTGCGGGTCTGGTATGGTTTTAGTGAGGAAAGAATTTATGTATACGGAAGCTGCGGTTCTTATAAGAAGGTTTTTGGAGACCGCGTTATTTCTGCTTATCTTCGCATTGCTTGCGTTGGGATGGCTGAGAACGGTTGCCGTGCTGGTTGTTTTAATGCCATGAAACATTTTAAAGACCGGTTTTTTTGCCCAGTTATTGCCCGTTACTCAAGGAGCGAGCAGGGTTCTCTGCTCCTGGAAACGATTCTGGCCATACTGATAATGAGCATGGTGGGAATAGCCTTCATAAGCATGATACAGAAGGCGACCATAGTATCATTCAAAACCCGCGAGCAGATGACCTGCTCCCGCATGGCGCAGACCTCTTTTGCCAGAATAAAGAACATGGACTTTTACCAGCTTTTTGCGGCGGATTCTTCCCAGGCAAATTTCGGCCTGCAGGCCGCGTATCCCTGCAGGGCGATCCTTGAAGGCATTCAATCCACGATTGCAGCGTCAAAATTCGACCGATTCCGAATCAGCGTGCAATTCATGCGCAGGGACACGGCGGATTTAAACGGCAACGGAATGACTTCGGACTTGGTTCTATTCACCGACAGCAATAGCGATCTTATAGACGATTATGATTC
Organism: bacterium; assembly: GCA_043817835.1. Classification (GTDB taxonomy): domain Bacteria; phylum Elusimicrobiota; class Elusimicrobia; order Elusimicrobiales; family CAZFMJ01; genus JBDRGJ01. Next base: position 708 of record JBDRGJ010000174.1, on the reverse strand, counting down.
CGCTGTGAGGTATCAGGACAACAATTTTGACGGAGACTATTACGACACCTTTATTTCGGGAGGGCGGACAGTGGCGGAACAGCCCGACACTCACATAAAGCAGGTGACGGTGGATGTCTTCAGGAGAGGCAGGCTGGCATGTTCCCAGACTGAACTGGTTTCACTCGAACAGTATACCGGAGACCCCAATCCTTCCAGCGAGGCGGTTTTGTCTCTGCTGATCTCCACTCCGGTCAATTCCTCCTACATGTACAGTCTTCAAAGCACCCCCCGGCAGAATTCCTGGAACCTTATAATCACCAAACCTTATCCCGGCGATATTTATCGATACAGGGCGGATAATCTTAACCCGCTTGTTGTGGCCGGCGAGACAGATCCGCTGGCGTCCGTTCAGCTTTATGTCAATGGTTCGGGCGTTATTGCCACGATTACGGCAGACGCAACGGGAAACTTCTCCTACAATCCACTGGCTGTGACCCAGGCATTGGTGGAAGGCGCCAACCAGTTGAGGGGACAGGCTGTCAAAGACAGCTATACTTCGCCGGTAGTTCTCAGGACGCTGATTTATGACACAGACCCGCCTGTCCTTGATTCTCCTGTTCCCTCCGGCACGATCGATGACCGGTCTCCCTATGTTGCGGCAGTCATTTCCGACCCGAGCGCATCCACCACTACCACCAGCGGCATCTGTCAGGATGTTTTGAACAT
>JBDRGJ010000173.1:0-7147 GCA_043817835.1 bacterium | reverse complement strand
ACCGAACTGCTTAAAAAGGACCTTGGTTGGCTTTGGAATTGGCTGCCCAAGGGCGCAGTGCGGCATGACCCCAATGCCTACCTAAAATCGACAACGCAAGGCGAAGTATGTCCGAAGGCGGAAACTGCAAAAAAAACATCTGAACAGCCGGCGTCCGGATTTATCAGAAACGAAGCAGAACCGGCAAAGCCGGGTTAAATGGGAGTTCGTATCACATCTGTCCGGTTAAAAAATGCTCATCGTAGACAAAAGTTTAGAATAAACGTTTATGTCCCCCTGGAAAATTCCCCCTCTCCTTAATCCTCTCCCCCCAAGGGGGGGAGAGGGCGGGGTTGCCTATTTTAACCGGACAGATGTAAGTTCGTATTTCTTTGCGGAAACTGCTTTCGTCAATTTTCGTCAAAATGGCCTGACCGCAATGCCATGCAGGCACTCAACCATTCACCAATAATCTTCTCAATAACTTATCCCTTTCTAAACCATAGACACTTGTCAATCGTTCAAGAACTGCCGGGACGGGTTTGTAAACGCCAGACTCATAATAAAAACAGTAACTCCTGAAAAACGGCTAACAACGCCGTTTTTCAGGAGCATTTCGATGGAACGATTTATATCAACAGTTGCAAATCCGGCCTGAATTAGCCCCCTCACCCCAACCCTCTCCCTTGAGGGAGAGGATAAAGGTGAGGGTGAAATTTGCAAAACTGCGCAAAAAGGCTCAGGCCGCCCCAGCGCGTAAGGCCGGTTTTCTCGAAGACAAAGTGGAATTTTCGGAGGCCTTTTGACATCTCTCACAATCATACCTAATAGGACGGTTTGTGAGAAGCACGTTTTATTATCGGTAAAAATGTAATTTATAGCCGTTATTCAAGAACTTTAAACTGGCATACACGCATAATAGTGAAGACTTCTTTGTCGTAAGACACGCAAAATGTCACAAGTCGTTTCTCTTAACCTGAAAGTTTCAGTTGGAAGGAAGGCGGGATTTATGTGCGATGCCGGAATATTTCCATGTAAAATTTCTCGTACATATCAACCGACATGCCCTCCAAATTTCCCGTCGAACTATTCTCAGCCTAGCCCGCCCCGGTCCACGCTCCAACTGAAACTTTCAGGTTAATCCCATGATAAAATGCAAACTTAAGTTATTTTTCCTGGTTGCAGCCGGCATCTGCGCGGGTCTGGGCATGATGGAAATAGGCATGCGCATGTTTCCGCCGGCATATCTGATGGGTTTCATAGGCGGAAAGTTTTTTCGGTATGACCGGATTCTGGGCTGGGACGGCCTTGAGAACAAAGACGGATATCTTAAAAATAAGGATGTGCGACATCATGCATGCCTGAACCGTTATGGATATCGCGGGAATTCATATGAATTTCAAAGAAATGAGAAAAAACGGATAATGTTTTTGGGAGATTCTTTTGTGTGGGGGACAGGAGTTGATGACCTCGATATTTTCACAAGTCTCATGGAACGACGGTCCGACAAATCACCCGAAATAATAAATTTAGGCGTCATGGGATACGGGACAGATCAGGAATATCTGCTGTGGCTTAAAAAAGGCATCTTATGGAAACCGGATGCCGCGATTCTTATGATACATCCGTCCACGGATATATGTGACAACCTGTATCCCGAAAGATACGGATATCCCAAACCGGTCTTCCGCAAAGGCCCGGACGGCAGGCTTGTTCTTCTTAACGTTCCTGTCCCCAGGAAGCTTGCTCCGTGGTCATATTCGCCGCAATCTGTTTCTGCCGGTCAACCCGAATGGGCACGCATCCTTTTGAATCATTCGATGGCTGTAAATCTTTTCATGAAAGCCGCATGCAACAACAATGCCATTCAGAATTATCTGGAGAAGCGCAAAATCATTCCTTCCCGCCTGTCAGAATGTGACCGGAAACATCTCGTATATTCCAAGCGTTTGGATCAAAAGCAGGCGGCGGCCTGGGAGTTGATGTTCAGCCTTGTCGAAAAATTGCGTGCGAGTGCAGAAAAAAGCGGCAGCAGGTTTTGCGTGTGCATTGCCCCGTCTGTTGAGCAGGTATATCCGGAGATGCGGAGGCAATTATTGCGCAATCCTGTTTTTATGCCTCATGTCGGCAATCTGGATTCTGATGCTCCAAACAGGCGTATTATCGCATGGTGCCGGAAAAAGAATATCCATGTCATTGATCTGCTTCCTGACCTCCGCAAGGCCGGAATGTCCGATCCGTATCTTTACTTTCCCATTAATCGTCATTGGACTGCCGGCGGACATGCAGTTGTCGCTGAAACACTCTCAAAGGACTCCTGGCTGTTCAAATAACTGCGATATGTCGGATGATTCATCAATAATCTGTCGCTTTCTAAATCATAGACTTTTACAAGAAGACTTTTACAATTCTGGACACCGGTCTGTGCAAAGCATAGAATAATGCTTGTCTCAGGCCCATGACCGAACCGGCGTCTTTTATTCCCGACAACCTGCAGCTTGCCCGCCTTAAGCGGTGGCGCGTCTCCACGTTCTGGGTTATGCTGATCGGTTATATCGGTTACTACCTGGTGCGGGGAAACCTTCCCGTTGCCCTGCCTTTTCTCAGCCAGGAATTCGGATACACCAATACACAGCTAGGCATCATCCTAACCTTTTCGGAACTGGCTTACGCGCTGGGCAAATTCACCACCGGTCCGCTTGCGGACCGGATAGGGGGGCGGCGCATCTTCCTGCTGGGGATGTGGGGCGCCATTGCCTTCAATTTTGTCTTCCCGGTCAATCCGGGCATGGTCTTCTTCACCGTGGTCGCCTGCTGCATACGCTATTTTCTGTCCATGGGCTGGGGCGGCATCATCAAAACAATAGGAAAATGGTATGAGCCGGAGCGCAATGGCACCATCATGGGGCTCATCAGCATAAATTTCCAGTTCGGCGGCGTGGCGGCAGCCCTGTTCGGCGGTCTCCTCATCGCCATGGGCTCGGGCTGGACAGGGCTTTTCATCTGGCCAGCCGCAGCAGTTACGGTTATAGCCGTATTGTCGCACATGGCTTCGAAAGAAAGCCCGCAGTCACTTTATCCAGGCGTGCGATTCGGAAGGAACGCCGGTCAGAAAAAGGCTGTCATCGACTTTCGGTCCGGGGAAGGTACGCCGGCAGTCTCAGCCATCATCCGGCGGCTTCTGGCCGCCCCGCTCTTCCGGCAGGTCATTGTCTTCAGCTTTGTGACCCATATCCTGCGTTCCTTCTTCATGGTCTGGGTGCCGAAGTTTATGGTGGACATGGGCATGGGCAACGTGAACGCCGCGCTCACTTCCGCCGTCTTCCCGCTTATGGGCTGCATAGGGACCATAGCGCTGGGCTGGTATACGGACCGGTACGCTGTGGGCGGCGACAGGGCGTCCGCCATGTGGAAGATGCTGCTCGGACTGGTATTCTCCCTTGCGGCCATTGCGCTGCTCATCCCGCATTCTCATGATTCGAGAACCGCCATAGTGGTCATGCTGGGGCTCTGCGGCCTGTTCCTTTACGGCCCCTATTCGATGTCCTCCGGCTGCCTTACTCTTGATATAGCAGGCCCGGAAGGGGCCGGCACCTGCACCGGGATGATAGACGGTATCGGTTATATCGGCGGAGCACTTGCAGCCTGGGGAGCCGGATTCATGGCGGATATGTTCGGCTGGACCGAGGTTTTCTGGATACTCACCGGTTGCGCCTTTTTCATCGCGGCATGGACATTCTATATGAGTTGGGCGTCGCGGCGGGCAACAGCCGCTATTTCTCCCGCAAATACCGGCGGGGGAACTGTATTAGCGGCAATTTTTTTGGCAGTCATCGGCTTGGGAGCTTGCTCTTCCTTACCGGTGCCGCGCCGCGATTTTGAGGTACAGGGTCACAGGGGAGCCCGCGCTGTCAGGCCCGAAAACACAATGAGCGCCTTTAAATACGCGCTTGGGACTGGCGTGGACACGCTGGAGATGGATCTTAAAGTCACAAAAGACGGCGTGCTGGTTGTGATGCACGACCCGTTCGTGAGGCCGGAGCGCTGTCTGGATGCACGGGGCCGGCGTCCGGAAATGTCTGTCCCGGTCCGTAGCCTGACTTTGGATGAGCTGAAGACTTACGACTGCGGTTCCCTGCCTAATCCTCAATTCCCGTCCCAGGTCCCCAGCCCCGGAGAAAAGATCCCTTCATTTGAAGAAATCCTGGACTGGCTTGACCGTGAGACGGATCCCCGAGCAGGTAAAGTCCTGCTGAATGTTGAGACCAAAAGCGAGGAAGCGCATCCGGAATACGCGCCGCCCCCCGACGCCTTCGCGCGGCTCGTGCTGGAGGCGCTGAAAAAACACGGGATGCTGGAACGCACGACCCTGCAGTCTTTCGACTTCCGCACTCTTACCGCGGCCCGGGCGCTGGAACCCGGCTTGACCATCTCGGCGCTTATCGGCGAGCGGCCGCAGGAGCCACTTGCCGCAATAGCCTCCCGGCTTAAGGCGGACATCATCTCGCCCAATCACCGCTGGCTGACCGAACGGGACGTTGAGTCACTGCACGCCATAGGCGTGCGCGTCATACCATGGACCGCGAACAATGAGCGGGACTGGAGGCGGCTCATCCGTCTGAGCGTTGACGGGATAATATCGGACGACCCCTTGGCACTGCTACAATTCCGTCAGCGATTGTTTAAAAAACCGTGAAGTTTGATTGAATCTGCTTTTAAATGCCGGAATTATGGAATCCGGGTAGTAGAAACAGCCAGGAGGGGATATAAAGAACTGGAATGCTCACACGAACTGCGGCAATGACAGGCCCGAAAACCCCGACGTCCGGAAAATAAAGAAGTCCGGCTCCGGAATCTGTTTTGTATCCGAATAAAGCAAAATGACTCAGGTTGAAATCAGCCTGAGTTATTTTATTGCAGCCGTCCTGAAAAAACCAAATAAGTGCTAAAATATGGATTCTCTGTCCTCTCATGCTGCGCCATAAGGCATAGGCCGGTGCGGGATCACAGATTAAACTATGCATGAAATGGCAATCCTTAGGGACATAGCGCTGGCGATAATATTTTCCGTCGCCGCGGCGCACGTCGTCCGATTTTTAAAGCAGCCCCTCATATTGGGCTATGTTCTGGGCGGCATCCTGATCGGGAACAAGCTCGGATTAGGATTGGTGAGCAGCGAACACAGCATCGAATTTATTTCCGAAATAGGGCTGATTTTCCTTCTTTTCATCATAGGGCTTGAGATAAAAATCCAGGACCTGGCGAAAATGGGCAAATCCAGCATATTTATAGGATTATTCCAGTTTCTCTCCTGCCTGATTCTGGGATTGTTTGTTTTTAAAATATCGGGGGCATTTCCGCAGCTTTATGACTCTCTTTATCTGGGCATCGGCCTGGCATTAAGTTCAACGCTGATAGTGGTAAAACTGCTTAATGATAAATTTGAAACTTTCACCACGGCAGGAAAACTGACCGTAAGCATTCTGGTGCTGCAGGATATCTGGGCCATAATTTTCATGGCCGTGCAGCCCAATCTGCAATCCCCGCAGATAGGCATTCTGGCGTTTTCTTTTCTTAAAGGATTTCTTATCGTAGGCGCGGCTTTTTATCTCAGCGGGCATGTCCTGCGCCGTGTTTTTTCTGCGGCCGCCAAAAGCTCCGAACTTGTCCTGCTGACGGCCATAGCCTGGTGTTTCCTTGTCTGCATAGCATCGGAGAAGGCAGGGCTTTCCAAAGAAATGGGCGCGCTTATCGCCGGGGTCTCCATAGCGGCTTTTCCTTACGGGACGGAGGTCATAGGCAAGCTGTGCGGGATACGCGATTTTTTTGTGACGTTGTTCTTTGTGGCGCTGGGCATGAAAATTCCGGCGCTCTCTCCCGGCAATATCCTGACAGCGGCCGGATTGAGCATCTTTGTGCTGGCAAGCCGTCTTTTATCCATCCCCTTCATAACGGCGAAACTGGGATTGGGCACCAGGACCGGGATTGTCTCAGCCCTCAACCTGTCGCAAATAAGCGAATTCTCGCTGGTAATCCTGGCTCTTGGAGCCGGTTACGGACATGTTTCCGGCAACACGCAGGCCGTATTGTTGACAGCCATGCTTATTTCCGCTGTCGCGGGGACATACTTCATCTATTACAACGACAGGCTGGCGGCCCTGATTATGCGGCTGTCAGGCACATTGCATTCCGACGCGCCCAGGGGCGTCCCGGACGCTAAGAAAACCTCGGGTGCTTCTCCGGAACGCGATATAGTCCTGCTGGGATGTTTCCGCGAAGGGATGTTTCTGCTCAGCCGGATAGATGCCTCAATCCCTGAATTTAAACCCAGGATTATGGTGGTTGATTTTAATCCTTCGCTGAAAGGCCGGCTGGAAAAAATGGGGTATAAATGGAAGTACGGGGACATAAGCAATCACAGCACTCTCAGCCATCTGGGGCTGAATAACGCTTCCATAATCATATGTGCGATACCGGATGTTTTTCTCAAGGGCACCACAAATATGGCGCTTTTGAAACAACTCCGGAAAGCAGCCCCGAAAGCAAAAAAAATAATGATGGCTGAAGACGTTGCCGCGGCTGAATCGCTTAAAAAAGAAGGGGCTGACAGAGTCATCATTCCGGCCGAAGTGGCCGGGGATTTCATGCTGGAAAGCCTCAAATCGCTGGCATAGCCGCAATAACGTCCCCCTGCCTTTCCGGACCGGGCAGGAGAAGGAAAACATTTTTTTTCGGGAGCGGGTTAAAATGGAAGAAACTCTTAAAAAACTTTTTGCGGAGCGCTTTGGCGAAAATGCGCAGAACATCGTTCCGCTCGAAGGAGACGCCTCTGCGAGGAAGCTTTTTCGCATAAAAGGCGGGACGCGCAGCGTTATAGGCGTGGTAAACGCAGATCGCAGGGAAAATGCCGCTTTCCTGGAATTTTCGCGGCATTTCCGCGGCGCCGGCCTGCCTGTTCCCGAAATATATGCGAAAGACCCTGACAAGAACATCTACCTGGAGGAAGATCTCGGCGATATCACTCTTTTCGGGCATCTGAGCCGCAACAGGACAGGCAGCGGCTTTCCCGAAGCTTCTCTGGAAATCTACCGTAAAGCCGTGAAAATCCTGCCCCGCTTCCAAATAAAGGCCGGGAAAACGCTGGATTATTCGTTTTGCCATCCGAGAG
>JBDRGJ010000172.1:0-6934 GCA_043817835.1 bacterium | reverse complement strand
GTTGGGTCCCGCCAGGGTCAGGGTGACGCTTTCCGCGCCGGGTGTGAAGCCGGTTTCAAGGGAGACGCGCTTTCAGGTTATAAGGGAAAAGTGCAGGGTGATGTACCTTTGCGGCCGTCCTTCGGCCGAATATGCCGCCCTGCGGGAATTCCTGAAGGCCGACCCCAATCTGGAACTTGTCTCATTCATAATACTGCGTAACCCGGAAAACATCTCCCCTGTGCCGGATTCCGAGCTTTCCCTGATACCTTTCCCGGCCGACGATATTTTCTCAAGGGACCTGCGCCATTTTGACATTTTCATGCTCCAGGATTTCGACTTCAGCCGCTTCCGCCTGCCTTTGGCCTATATGGTTTCGCTCAAGAAGTTTGTAAGAGACGGCGGAAGCCTTTTCGTTTCCATGGGGGAGAATTCAGCCGCTTCCGGCTGGTACAGGGGCACCGAACTCGAGGAAATCCTGCCCGTCACCGTTTCAACCTCCACGAAATACAGCAGAGAGAAAATAACCGTCTCGCCTCTTGAACATCCTGTTTCCAGGCTGGCGGAAAACATGGAGTCCTCCCGGAAGCTGTGGAATGAGGCTGCGTCTCTCGACGGATTTACCCGTTTCGCCTCGGTCAGACCCGGCTCCCGGCTTATTCTTGAGGGCAGTCCGGCAGCGGAAGAGCCGGCAGCCGCAGGAACGCCGTCATCTGAAGGCGCAAATTCCCGTCTCATGAAGGGGGCGGGAAAAATGCCGCTCCTGGCTGTACGGGAATACGGTAAAGGCAAGGTCATGGTTCTGGCCAGTCCGACCACCTGGCGCTGGAAGCTTGAGGCGGGGCGCGCCCGGCAGATGGCCGGCTTTTACCAGGCATTCTGGACAAAGGTCATGCAATATCTCAACGGCAGTCTGGAACTCAGGAGGGTCCAGCTGACGGCTCCCGTCCGGGATACCGGGCCGGGCCCGGCGCCGGTCCTTTCGCTGAGGGTGCTGGATGAAACTTTTAATCCGCTTAATGATCCGTCTGCGGACATAAAGGCATGGCTGGCTGTTCCTTCCGGAAAAAAACTGCCGCTGGAATTCCGCATGACCGAGCCGGGGATATTCAAGACAGAACTGGATCCGCCTGACTACGGAATGAACAGAGCGGTTGCCGCCGTAAAATCCGGAGGAGCCGTCATCGGTACAGACGAGATTTCATTCCGGCTGGAAAGGCCGTCCGAGCAAAACCGTTCCGCGGACAGGGCGTTTCTGCAGAGACTTGCCCGGCGCTGCGCAGGCAGATACGCCTCCCTGCAAAGCGTTCCCGTGAAGGAATGGCTGGAGGCGCTCCCTGAAAGGCCGGCGGCTGAAGATGTAAAATCCAAGAAGGAACTTTGGGACTCCGGTGCATGGCTGGCCGCTGCGATTCTGCTGCTGACGGCGGAATGGTTTTTGAGGAGGCTATGGGGGTTTCTGTAGGGAAGAAGTCAGAATACAGAATTCAGAAGTCAGAAGAACAGCCGTGTTTGTAAGAGACAGAATAACAGTGAATCAGAATATCGGGTTTTTGAGAATTGTTTAGAATTTGCTGAAAATGGCTTTAAAAATTCCAGACGCAGAAAACAGAGTTAATGTAACGGCAATTATTCTGGCCGCGGGCTTCTTCGCCCTGTATCTTTTTTCTCTCCCCCCATCGCTGGCACCTTACCGTGACGCAGGGGAGATGACTTCCTGCGCGGCCACTCTCGGCGTGGCGCATCCGCCGGGCTATCCGCTTTACGTGCTGGCCGGGAGAGCCGCGGTCCTGCTTCTGCCCGGCAATGCCGCTTATGCGCTTAATGTCTTTTCGGCTCTTTGCGGAGCCGGCGCGCTGGCAGTAATGTTTCTGCTCCTTTGCCGGCTGTTTTATTTCCTCCCGGCGTTTTTTTTCTGCCTGCTTTTCGGCCTTAATACCACCTTCTGGCATGTTTCCAGCGTATCGGAGATGTATTCCCTGAATCTTCTTTTTGCCCTCATTCTGCTTTATCTGGGATTGGGGCTGCTGGATGGCTACGGACGGAGGCGGTTTTACCTGCTTTCCTTCCTGTACGGTCTTTTTCTGGGAAACAGGATGGACATAGTTTTGTGGGGCCCGGCAATGCTTTTATCGGTTCTTGTTTCCATGCGCAGAAGCGAAGCAGGATGTGTTACGCGCATGGCTGCGGCGGATTTTCTAAAAGGAGCCGGCTTCTTTCTGCTGGGTTTTTCAATCTACATGTATCTTCCGCTGCGCTCGCTCCAGAACCCGATCCTGGACTGGAACCATCCTGCAGATTTTTCAGGTTTTTTAGGCTCCATAACCAGAAAAAGCTACGGCGGGACTTTGGATCTTCTCTCCAAAAAATACTCGACGGGGGGAGCTTTTCCTTCCTAATCTGAAATATTACGCGTTGCATATCTGGAATTTTCTGGGTCCTGCGTTTCTGCTGATTCCAGCAGGCTTTTGGACGGATTTCAGGCATAATAAGGCCAGAGGCTGGGTCCTTCTTCTGGCTTTTTTTGTCTCCGGTCCGGTGTTTCTGTTCATGGGGAACATGCCCCCCAATCCGCACGCCCTTGCCGTTGTGGAACCGCATTACCTGTTGCCGGACCTTTGCCTGGCTTTTTGGGCGGCTGCCGGACTTTATTATCTGCTCGAGCAGACCGGCTCCGTGGCTGCAAAAAAAGCTGCGGTTTATGCGGCATGTATTTTAACGCTTGTCTGGACAGCCTGGAAGCATGTTCCTGCGGCGGACAGGCGCTGGAACCTTTCCGCGGTTGATTTTGCGTCCGACAGCATGAGCAGTCTGCCCCCGGAAAGCGTCCTGGTGGCGAAGAAGGATGTCCAGCTTTTCGCGCTCTGGCATGCCCAGCTTGTGGAGGGAAAAAGGCCTGATATTAAAGTGGTGGCGCAGGGGCTTTCAGGAACAAAATGGTACCGGGATGCGTACGCTTCCGTGCATCCGGACCTGCGGCTCAGACATCTGAGCAGGGACAAGCCGCGTGAATGGAAGGCTTTTCTGGAAAGTTCGCCGGTCGCTGTTTTCGCCACGATGGACGCGGAACTTCCCGAAGGCATGAAGACCGTGCCCAATGGGATTATACGGGCCCTTTCAGCGGGCGGCGGGAAACAGAAAACAGGCATGGCCTGGGATTATTATTCCTTCAGGGGGCTGACTGACGGCGGCACTCTGGCCGTGGGCGGGGGATCCGCTGATGCGTACCGCTATCCGGATTTTTTCACCAGGGACCTGGCTTCGGTTTATTCCCAGGCAGCGGTGGAAGAGGCGGCCTATCTCAACGCGCGCGGAGGCCGGCTGACCCCGGATGCCGTAAAACGCCTGCGCATGGCCGCTCTCATAGATGCAGACCTGCCCGATGCTCCGCTTTACCTGGGTTTGGATGCCGCTGGCAGGAACGACTGGGAAACGGCGGGAAAATATTTCAGCCGTTCCGCCGTTCTTTACGAGAAAACGGTGGAACTCAGTGAAGAGTATCATTCTCTTCCGGAACTGAAGGACGCTGTCCTTAAATTCGCAGCCAACGCATGGCTTAACCTCGGGGTTTCGCTGGAAAAACTCGGCAGGAAGAAGGAGGCTGAAAAAGCATATGATACCGCACTTTTAAGGGACCCCACCCTTGCAGAGGCCCACTATAATCTTGCCGTGCTTTACTGGAACAGGGACTGGAACAGGGTCCTTTATGAACTGAAGGAAACCCTCCGCCTCAATCCAGGCCATGCGACGGCAGCCGGCTATCTGAAAAAAATCCGGTCCGGAAGGTAAGGAAGCCGGGTTATTCTCCTTCGCATAACACACTGCGCTCTTCCTTCTTCGCCATTCTCCTACGCTAAAGCTTCGGAGAGACAAGCGGGCTTCGCAGGACAAGTGCCGCAGGTATGAAGGCGAGTTGGCTTCGGACGCCGTCGTCCATAGCCGGACTATGGCGTCGGACGAGGAATTCCGCCAGATACCCTGCGCACGTGGCGCAGGGAGCTTCATTTCGGGAAGTAGGAATAGCGGAACTGGAACATGCCCAGCAGGTCCCAGCCGCCCTGGAATGTCAGGTAGGAAAGCTCGAAATTCAGCTTGAGAAGGGAACCCAGATGAAGGTTTATAAGCTTGGGGCTGGCCGGAGCCCCCTGCGGGATTATTATTTCAGCCCCTATCGGAAAAGTCGGCTTCAAAAACCAGGTGAATCCTCCGAAAAGCAGGTTGCGCGAAGTCGCTGATTTGCCTCCGACTTTGGGAATATCGCTCCAGGCTTCCTGCGTCAGAAATTCCGAGAGCATCGGGAATATGTCCCCCACATTACCTTCCATGTAGCCCGCGCTTGTCAGGAAACGGGGATGAGGGCGTTTGCTCAGCACCAGGTATACGCCGCCCAGAGTCCTGGTGTTTTTCTGGTCCACGGATACGGAAACAGAGGGTGAGTTAAGGGTCGGAGCAGGTGCGTCCCTCAGCGCGAATGTGCCATGAACCCCCGCCGCCATGGCCGGCCGCCATTTTGATTCAGTCTGCACCAGCATTTTCGCGTCGCTGGTAAGAAGCCAGACCCCCACGCGGTCTATGTAGTTGCTCTTCTGAAGAGTCCAGGCCAACTTGTTCTTTCCGTATAACCGGCCTATGTAATAGGCGGCGTTGAAATCCAGTCCCAGGCCTATGGTGTTTTTTCCTTTTCCTCTGTAGGCTGTCGGCATCAGGATCATACCGCTCAGGGGTATGGGGCTTGAAGCAAATTCCGTGGATGGGGAGGGCCCGGAAGGTTTCTTTTCAGTGTTGTCAAACTTCTGTAACCGCTGTTCTATCGTAAAGGTGGAAGGGGTCGTTCCTTCGGGTACTGTAGCTGTGCTTAAGGCCGGGGCCACCTGCATCAATTGAGCATGTGTTGACTGAGGGAGAAAGCAAGAAAGTGAGAAAGTGAGAAAGCAGAAAAGTGAGAAGGTTAGACCCCAACGCAGGGCTTTTGGGGCGGACGGTTCCCCAGAGGGGCCCCTATCCGGTCCGAAGTGAGGAAGAGAGGAAGTGAGAAAGCACGAAAGTGAGAAAGTAAAAAGGCGAGAAGCGATGAAACGGGGGAAAATTTTTTTATTCATTTTGCAGGGTCAATATTATTACTTAGCGAACATTAAGGCAAGCCGTATCACAAGATTAGCCGTTATTCCGGCGGCCACATCATCCGCCACAACCCCCAGACCTCCGGGCAGCCTGTCCAGCCATCTTATCGGACCGGGCTTAAGCGTGTCCAGAAGCCTGAAAAGGACCAATGTTCCCAGCATGATCGGCAGGTCCCTTTCCAGGAAGGCCATGGCCGTCCAGTAGCCTGCGATTTCGTCCAGGACTATCCGTGGGTCATCGTGCGTCCCATAGCCTTCATCGGCTTTTGTGCATATCCAGACTGAAAAGGGCAGAAACAGGGTCATGAAAATGGCGAAAAATGCGCTGTTTTCCGGCAAAAGCGGCGTAAGGAACATGGCCAGGACCGAGCCCCAGAGCCCCGCGCCGCTGCACTTTCTGCCCGGCATAAGACGGACGGGGATGTAGCTTATATAGAAGCCGCTTGCGAGTAATTTAACCATGGATGTGCGGATGCAGGGCTCAGTTTAGTGTGTTTTCTGGATGCTGGAGGATTTGCGCAGCATTGTCTTGTGGGTATAAAGATATGCGAGGCCGCTGGCCATGGTGACCGCCGCAGTGAAAACGGAGAGCCACCAGGTTATGGCGTGCGCGTTGACGTCTATAAAATGAACCGGGCCTGACGGGACCGGATGCCTGTTCAGCCAGGTCTTGAGCGAAAGAATGCCCAGAATGATGAAAAGGACCGTAAATTGCATGCAGGTTTTCCATTTTCCCCATTTTTCGGCAGACATTATTTCGCCGTGCAGTGCCGCCAGAACGCGCAGGCTGGAGATCATAAATTCCCTGGCCAGTATTATGAAGACGCTCCAGGCCGGAACGCTTATCTCTTTCGCGCCGAGGAAAGCGAGAAAGGCAGCCATCACGAGTATTTTGTCGACGAAAGGGTCTGCTATCGCGCCGAATGGGGTTACGCTGCCGGTCCTTCTGGCTATAACGCCGTCGATCCAGTCGGTAAACCCGGCCAGAACGAGCAGGATAAGAGCCGCAAGGCGGAAAGACAGTTGCGGAATAAGTATGCAGACGTACATTATAATGGCCAGGACCGCGCGTGTCATCGTTATGCGGTTGGCCAGAGTCATGGAATCTGCAGCACGCCGTTTTTGATCTGTTCAGGCGGGACAGGCTTGTTCCCGTAGATGAGGGATACGCTGTCCGGATTCATAAGCCTGATTTTGTAGGATGCCGAAGCCTTGATCTCCAGCCCGGCACCGGCCGGCGCGTAACCTTCAAAAAAAAGTTTTCCGTCGTTTTCGGCTCTGAGCCAGGATCTGTTTTTAATGCGTATGCGCAGCGGAGGGAGAGCATGGGCCTGCAGCCTGCCGTAGGCGACTTCAGCTTTTGCCGGGTATCGCAAGGCGCCGGAGTTTTGCGGCGTTCCTGAAACCACGGGTCCGCTCTTCATGACCCAGGCGAGCCCGGCCAGCACCAGAGCTGCACAGAAAACGGTAAGCCTTACCTGCATCCCGGCAAGACGGGTCCGAAGTATCTCAAAACCGGTTTTCAGGCTTTCCGGAGTCTGCGGAAGAAAAAATATGCGGGGCTTTTCCGGCTCGCCAGGCACAGGGGGTTCAGGCCGGGCAGGATGAAATTTTCCCCAGAAAGGCTCGAAATCGATTTCCATGAACTCGCAGTAGGAGCGGACAAAGCCTTTGACATAAACGGACGCCGGGTAGTCGCTCTCCCTGCCGGCCTCCAGCGCTTCGAGAAATTTCAGCGGTATCCTGGTGGCGTTGTGCATCGTTTGAAGCGTGATATTGCGCGCAAGCCGCCTGGACTTAAGGGCAGCCCCCATGTCCAGGGGGACCGGGCTGTC
>JBDRGJ010000171.1:0-4472 GCA_043817835.1 bacterium | reverse complement strand
CTATAAAGTCAAGAAGATCACTTTCCGCTTTTGCAATATCGTTATTGTAAACTTCAGCGGATACACGTATCATTATGGCGCCGTCCGTTATAATACGGCTTGTGTTTTTCCATAAGAACCAATATGCCACTAAATGCCTGTATTCTCCGGACCGCGCAAGAAAATAGCGCGCGCCGAAAGATTCGCCGTTCAAAGTAAAGCGTTTATAATTTCTCTTTTCCAGCGTCCAGTTGTCGTCCGTATAGCATACTTCTGCAATATGGAATCTCGACTCTTCCCTGCCGTGCACGACAAGCAGATGAATATAAGCGTCCGAACCGGGTTTTTCATAGCCCCTGAGGAAGAGCACCCTGGGATCGTCAGTCCCCTCATCTTCGCCTTTCCACCCTCCGATTTGCAGCGGGAGGGACTCAATATTATTCGCGTAAAACAAATTCGTTTTTGAAAGGAAATACCCCTGATGCGTGGTAAAAACATACTGACTGGTATCAGTAGGATGTTTATTGAACCCGGTTTCCGCTTCCAGGCATGCGGGCACAAGGAGCAGCGGGAGTATCAGCGCCGAAAACCGTAAAGGGTGCCTCACGAACCAGATGAGAAGCAGCGCAACAACATAGAAAAATAAAGATGCGGCGGAATGCCAAAAGCTCATCGCGACGGCCTCTCCGTACGACATGCCTATCCATAACAGGCAGACTACCCGCAGCGTGTTGGCTGTCAACGCGCATGGAATAGACAAAAGGGTTAAAAACAGGCTTCTCGGAAATGTGTCTTTTAAAAGGGAGGCTGCCGCAAATGTCAGTACGGGCAAAACTGCGGCGGAGTAGAACCCGCTGCACCCTCCGCCTATTGTAAACGAGGCGTTTCCCGCTGAAACAATATTTCCGGTTATTGAAATATGAACACCGGATGCGGACATGAACACCGAAGTCAGATAAATCGTGGTTTTTTGGAAGACGCCCACTATTTCCGGCAAAAACGGCATGGGGACAGCCAAAGCAAGCAGCAGTGCGGGCCTGGCGAGTTTCGCGCCGGTGTCCCTGCCCTCCGTAATTTCCACAAGGAACAGCAGCGCCAAAATATAAGAAACGGCTTTCAAAGAGTTAAGCCCCGACAAACGCCCTGAGATAAAGACAATCAGGACAACCGCAGAATAAAGCGTTATTCCGGATTTATTGAGAGGCGCCTGAAAAGCGCTTTTTTTGCGCAATGCCAGAAAGCCCCAAATGACCGCTGTTATAAATACGAGGAATCCATGGCTGTAGTAAAGGTTTTCAGCCCACGAAACAAAGAGCCATTCTACGGCAGGAAAGAAAAAAATCGACAAGAGAACAACGCCGATTAGCGTTTTGGCGCGGGGGGCGGGGCAAAATGTCATACCTGACTATTTTTTACTCTCCTTCGCCAGAAAGCTCCCAGGCTTACCGCCTGGGGAGGAATGGCTACGGAGGAGTTTCCACTTCATGAAAGATGTCGCCCTCTTGCGGGGGCTGAGGATGTCACTGTTTTTTCCGCAGTCTCCAGGCGATAACGGCAAGCGGAACCCCTCCCAGAAGATAGAATATTACAGGAGAGATTTCCGCCGCAACAGGGGGTTTTTTCTTGCCCTTGCCCTTATCTTTGCCTTTATCTTTAACTTTCGTGAGCCCCGGAATAACCAGCCCCACAACCAGAACCAACAGCAGAATGCCTTTCTTTAAGGTCATATATTCTCCTTTCATCTCACGCTGACCATAATCGCCACGGGGAAGATCCACTGCAGTATCGGATCAAAACTCACGGTCCAGTTCCCCTCTTTGGGCCCGGCGGAAACATTGTACATAACCACGTCCCATAATTCCCCGCTTGAACCCGTCCAGTCATCCCTGCCCGTTACCGCCATGCTGTTCAGAAGATTGCCTGTGGCATTGCCCTTTATGCCGTGGCCGCCTATTATCCCGAGTTTTGTCATTTTGTTTTTTCCTCCCGCGGGAATGTCAAAATCATAAACCTCTCCGGGAGCAAGTATCCAGGGACCGAGGTATAAGGCAATTCTTGAACCGCCTGTTCGCTTGTCGTTTGTTTTTGCACCCGGCGCGTTTTTTAAAACCAGCAGCGCCCAGCCCGCAGTCGAATAACGAAAAACATCTCCGGGCTCCACGGGATCCGACCGGAGCGCATTAATCGTAAAATCGCCTTTTTTCGCGAAATCCGTTATATCCGCGAATCCGGCGTATACCCATCCCGTTGATCTTTCCCAGCCTTGTTTTTCCGGAGTTACGCGAAGGGATTCCTGTCCGCGCGTAAGGGTCAATCCCGGCGCATTTTCTTCTTTTTTAAGAACTTCCCCGGACCATATCAGAAAACATTTTCTCAGATTCCGGGAATTCCATCTCGCTTTCACGGGTGAAGAGTGGGAAAGCTTTCCGCCGCTTATAAACGACCGGCCGTAAAGCTCCACCGAAAAATCGCCGGCACCCGCGGAGTCCGGGCGGACTTCGTATTTCAGGGTTATAGCGGAATTATCCAGAAGCCGCTTGTTCTCTGACGGGATTTCCAGAGCGGATGCCGGCCCGGCAAACAGGAAGAATAATGCAGCCGGAATAATAGTCATATTTTTAGAATCCGTAATAAATACTGGTGGAAATACCGAACAACCGTCCCTCTAATCCTGCAGAGTTGTAAGAATAATCGCACTGGGTGTTGAAGGAAAAGGGTTCCATTCTTGAAGCCAGCAATAATCCCAGATTATGCCCCACTTTGCGGGTTAAACTGTCATAATCGGGAGAATACTTCAGTTGATATTGCAGCTTTTTAGCCGCTTCCCTTTTGTGCGTTACGGATATCCCATGGTTTTTACGCCAGGGGTGCATGTAATATTTAACTTTGTATTCCATAACCACTATTTCATCAAATGGCAGCCGATATCTTATCCTACCAGTATGTTTTGGGGTGCTTTCCCTGTCTGATGAATAATTTTCATAACCCAGTTCATAGAGCATTGAAAGCCTGTCTGTAACATCAAAATCTTCAGCCAGCGATATGCTCGACGTATTGTAAACAGCCGCATCGCCTGCCGCGTTAACTCCGAGATAGTCCTCTTTGACGGCAGCAAACGAAAGGCTGTGTTTATCGTGTTCCCACTGAAGAACCGTAAACCCCTCACCGTGGGTTTGCTTTTTAAGCAGATCCGAATCGTTATCTCCCCGGTTTTTAAAAACAGCCAGGCCCAGTCTTGTGACGAGTGACATGTCTGCGGGAAGCCGCCAATCGGCGCCAAGGCCGTACGCTAGTCTGTTGACATGGTAAACGGTGTTTTTGGTTTCCCTGTCTTTGCCTGACTCATTGCCCGATTCCGCTCGGAACACCAGGCTTTTGCCGGGATCGATTGGATAATTGAAATTAATCTGCAAAAGCTGCGCCGCGGAATCCATCGATAATTCTTTATCCGCCGCTGCCGAATAAAAGTGCCTTAATTCGGACGACGGAGACCTTAATTTCCCGATTCTGTTCAGACCCTCCATGGCTTCGCCGTTATGCGGAGAAATTTCCAGGACCTTTCTGAAAACCGCCTCCGAGTCTTTCCATTGCCGGGCATAGCCGTATGTCCGCGCAAGCCCGTTTAACGCGTCAAGATTTTCAGGGTCTTTTTTCAGGGCTTCACCGTATATTTCCACGGATTCACGGATTTTATTTTTATAAGCGTAGACTCTCCCGAGAGTGATGTACGCATCCGTGTTGTTGCCGTTTATCGCTATCGCTTTTTGCAGTTCCGTAACGGCATCGTCAAGCTTGAGCGCCCTTGCATGCAATTGCCCCAGCTCGGCCTGCGCATCCGGACGCGCAGGATCTATTTCAAGCACTTTTTTAAAAGCTTCAATCGCCTGTTCTATATGTCCCAGGTCCCTGTAAAATACGCCAAGCGCTAAAAATGCGGACAGATCTTTCGGAGTTGATTTAAGGATGCGTTTTGCTATTTCAATCCCTTTCGCGGATTCTCCCCGCCAGCGGTAGTTATCCATCAGTCCATGCAGGGCTTCCGAGTTGTCGGCATCCTGCTTCAGCGCCTCCAGATATATGGTTTCGCTTTTAACATATTTTCCTCTCCAGCCCTCAACTCTCGCAAGTCCGACCCATGCGTCAAGATACGACGGACTTGCCTTTATTATCTTTTCAAAGATTTCAATAGCCTGCTGATATTCCCGTTTCCAGCTTAAAACAAACGCTTTGCCGAGTTCGCAGTCCAGATCCTGCGGGTTTTTCTTAAGGACGGTCCCATACCAGCCCAAAGCCACATCATATTCTCCCGCCCATCCGGCCAGCTGAGCCGCTTCTTTAAGCAATTCATTGTCATCCGGGATTAACTGCACCGCCTGGGTGTAATACAAAAGCGCTTCTTTGAATTCTTTCTTCGCTTTCAACTCTCTTGCCCTGGTGAGCGCTTCCGCCCCGGCCGCAAAAATCTGTTGCGACAAAAGGCACACGCACAGGCC
>JBDRGJ010000170.1:0-4359 GCA_043817835.1 bacterium | reverse complement strand
CCATGTACCTTTTGACTCCAAAAGGTACATGGTTCCTTTTCGATAAGACCCTTCCTGATCCTCAAAAATGTTATTCGCAGTATAACCGGCGGCATATAAATATTTGCGAAAATTTCATTGATTTTTCTCTCTGACAGGGTTATAATATAAATACAACCCCATCTCCTTCGGGGGATGGGAGCGAAGCCATCCGTAAGGATGGCTTCTGCGTTAATATGCGAACCTTTGTCTACGTCGACGGTTTCAACCTCTACTATCGGGCGCTGAGAAACACTCCTTACCGGTGGATCGACCTCTCTAAGCTTGTGCGGCTGCTCTTGCCGCGGGATAACATCCAACACATCCACTACTACACCGCGCGCATCACGGCCAGACCGGATGATCCGGACCAGCCAACCCGTCAGCAGGTTTATCTCAGAGCCTTGGCTACAATCCCGAATCTATCTGTGACATTCGGCCAGTTTGCGACGCATGTCCGAAAAATGCCTCTGGCCAATGATCCGACCCGTGTAGTGGAAGTCCTTCGGACTGACGAGAAAGGGTCGGATGTCAACCTCGCCACGCATCTTGTGTATGAGAGTGCGCGCGACGAATATGATACAGCGGCTGTCATATCAAACGACTCCGATTTGGCTGAGCCCATTCGGATAGTCACACAACAGATGCATAAAAAAGTCGGAGTCCTTTGCCCGACACGGCACCTGGCCAGAGACCTTCACCAATACGTTGCCTTCTATAAACCAATCCGTCCCTCGGTCCTTGCCGCAAGTCAGTTTCCCCAAGAACTCCGCGATGCTCATGGAAAGTTCCACCAGCCTGCAGGCTGGTGATTTGCAGAGGATGGTGCCGGGCGCAGCTTAAATCCTTAAAAGTTGGAGCACGTGGGGGGGTCAGTAATGTCCGAGGGTTCCTTCCCTCCGGGCTTTTTCCACGGCCCTGCCGAATGACCAGGTTCCGGCAGGCCACAGCACCAGCAGAAAAAGCCCCAGTATGCCAAGTTCTGTCCATGGATACGGTCCTCCTGCCAGTATCCGCCTTGCCGCGTTGAGCGCGTGCGTGGTGGGAAGCATCAATGCGGTTTTGGCAAGCCATGCCGGAAGCATGGCGACCGGGAAATATACGCCGCCCAGCAGGTCCGATACCGCGCCGAAGCCCCACTGGACCGGGTCCCCGCGTTTGAAGGCCATTATAAAAGAGGCGGAAATCACGCCAAGCGCGGCAAAAACCCCGAGCCCAAGCACTGCGCACGGCACTAGAGCCAGCAGCCTGGCAGTTCCGGGATAAACGCCGAAAAGCAGCGCTGCGGCCAGAAAATATGCCGCTCCCTCGACCATGGCAGCCGGCATTCCCTTTGCCATAAGCCCGGCTTTCAGCGCCGGGGGGGGAACCGGAGAGACCATAACCTGTTCCAGAGTGCCTGCCAGCTGTTCCCTCCGCAGCGCCTCGCCGAAAGCGGTCATGGCCGAGTAAAACGCCTGAGAGAAGGCAAGCCCCGACAGCACAAAAGGAAAATATCCTCCCTCCACCGCGCCGGAAGGGACCAGCCGGGCCACAAAATAAAAAATTGCCAGCTGAAAAACAATTCCGGCCAGTTTCAGGACTGAATTAAAACGGTAAGACGCTTCTATGCGCAGGTCCCTCAGCAAAAAAGCGGCGGCCATGGGAACGCTGTCCCTGAAAAGCGATGTTTTTCCTTTCTTGGAGAGGGCGGCTATCATTTGATATGTGTGGTTGCAAAGCTTGCTTTGCTCTGTACATTATAAAACGGCAGTTGCCACCCCTCACTCTACCCTCCCCCTCGAGGGGGAGGAGGCTCTCAGTTACGGCTGTCTGAAGGCCCGAAGCTTTCCAGTCTGCCGTCCCTGAGCGCCGCGATGAGTCCGCAGAAAAATCCGCCGGCGTCCTTTTCGGCGGAAGCAAGAAGCATGGTCACGCCGCCCAGGGAATGCAGGAAAGTCCGCACGATGGCGGATGAATCAGGGTCAAGGCTCCTGAAAGGCTCATCCAGCAGAAGCACGCCCGGTTCGTGGAGCACGGCCCTTGCAAGGGCTGCCCTGCGCGCGGTCCCGGAGGACAGCTGCTGAACGGGCGTGCCCAGGAAATTTTCCAGACACAGCCGCGCGGACAAATCCCGTATCCTGCGCCCTGACTCCCGCCGCCGCAGTCCGTGAATTGCCGCAAAAAAAACCAGATTCTCCTCCAGCGTGAGCCTGCCGTAAAAACCGGGTTCCCCGCCGGGCATCCAGCCCGTCATCCTGCCGGTCGCGCCCAGGCAGACGGGGGAACCGCCCACGGAAACCGTGCCTGAATCCGGGAGCACCAGCCCGCAGAGCGCCTTGAGAAGAGTGGTCTTGCCCGAACCGTTAGGGCCGGAAAGCAGGCACGTCCGGCCTTCGGCCACGGAAAAAGACACCCCGTCCAGGGCTTTTACCGGACCTGCCGGCGCATGGAAGGTTTTTGAAACAGAGGAGATTTCAATCATCAGAAGAGAACGACGATGATACGTTGATAAGATGATATGGTGATACGGGGGACAATACTATGCGGGTAAATTTATACGCGGCAAATTGCCCTCTGTTTTTTCCGTATCAACATATCAACCGTATCAGCATATTTCAGGGATTTATCATCAGCCGGAGTTCCAGCAGGTTCTGCAGACGGTCCAGCTCCGCCGGCCTTGAGACAAAGTCCCAGGCCCCTTCCCTGACGGCTTTCCGGCCGAGTTCATCATCGGACGGGCCGGTTATCATTATCGCGCAGATTTTGGGATTTTTCTCCCTGGCCTTCTGGAGAAGCTCCAGCCCGGAAACCCCGGGCATGTAGATGTCAAGCAGCGCGATGTCCGGGCTCCGCTCCTCCAGGGCCGCGAACGCGGAGGCGGCATCCGCGGCGTGAATCAGTTCCAGGCCGGGGAAGCGCTCAAGCATCCTGGAAATGATTTCCACGACATAACCGTCTTCTTCCGCGAGCAGAACGATTTTGTTTTTTTTCAAGTGGATGTTTTTCCGGGAACTCTACCCTCTACCCCATACCCTCTACCCTGTCTTTACCAGTCCACCCACCAGCGGGAGGATTCCATCTGCATAAGGATCGCGCGGTCCGGGATGTGTTCCCCGGTCAGGTCTATCGCATCGGTTATATGGGAAAGGGGATGGTCGGGCAGATTAAGATACTGGCGGGAGACCGGCCGTCCCGAAGCATCCAGAACTATCTCCAGCTCAGGCCTGGTCAGCATTCCGGGGTTGACCCCCACCACCCGGGCGATCTCTCCGGTCGTAAGTTTCACGTAGGAGCCGGGGGGATACATGGAAAAGGTTTCCAGGAACATTTTCACCGTCTGCACCGGGAACTCCGTCCCCTTCCTGTTCATCAGGAATTTTACCGCCTTGTGAGGCGTCAGCGCTTTTCTCCAGGACCTGGGATGCGTTAAGGCCTCAAAGACATCCGCCGCCGCAAGCATCTGCGCCAGCGGGTCCATGGACGCGCCCCGGAGGCCGTGCGGATAGCCGGACCCGTCGAATCTTTCGTGCACCTGCGATATCACAAGCTTAAGCCGTCCTGCCGTTTCAACGTCCATGTCCTGGATATTGTCGGACAGCCGCGCCCCCATGTCGGAATGCCGTTTGATGTCCACATATTCGTCTTCCGAGAGCCTGGATTCCTTTGATGCCAGCTGCATGAAGCCGGTCATGCCCATGTCATGAAAAAAGCCGCAGCATCCCAGGAAACGCTGCTCGTCAGAGCTCAGCTTCAGGGAACGGCCCATCTGCAAAGCCAGTATGGCTGTATTGACGCTGTGGGCGTAAAGGTAGTTTCCGCCGGTGGCATGGAAAGTGGCGGCCAGTATCTGCTCATTGCCTTTTTCCAGGAGCGATTGTATTTTTTCGGATATCACGCTGAACCTGGAGTAGCCGTGCAGGCCGGAATCATTGACCGAATTCAGCAATTCCCGGACAACGCTTATGGATTCCCCGTATACGGCATTTGCTTCCGACTGCTGTTTTTCCCTGTCTTCCCCGGATTGCTTTTCCTGCGGAGGGCGGCGCGGCCGGGAGCGGATTTCCCCTTCGGATTTGTCTGTGTTCTGCTGCGATATCCCGCGGTCCGCGGTCCGGGGACGGCCGGGACCGCCCGGGAAACGGGGTGTTCCGGATGCGGCGCGGCCGGCCTGCTCCGGCGGCGTACCGCCTTCACTGGCAAGCCCGGCCTCTCTGGCCGGGGCCGGTTTTTCGCTGTCGCCCGATTTCGCCGTTTTTTTGAAAAGTTTTGAGAATTTCATTATACCACCCATTGCTGTCCAAGTTAACATTATTTTCCCCTCACCCTCCCCTCTCCCCTTGAGGGAGAGGATTACTTGTC
>JBDRGJ010000169.1:0-6599 GCA_043817835.1 bacterium | reverse complement strand
CCCAGATAATAAAACGTTCCACCGGCAGGGAAAGCCCGTCCACCGCTTCAGCCCCGGGAGGGGTCTGGAGATTTTTTCCGGACCAGATGAAATATTCCAAAAAAGTTTCCCGTTACGACGCTTTCCCGACCGGGCATCTGGCGACGGGCATGATGACAGTAACGGTTATTTCCAGAAGCTACCCGGAGAACCGGCTTATCAAGCCTGTCGGTTATACTCTGCTGTCGCTGCTGTCTTTCCAGATGGTTAATAACGGCGTTCACTGGATAAGCGATTATCCTCTCGGTATAGCCATCGGATATGCAATGGGTAACATAGCGTTTGACAGTATGAATGAAACAGGGCAGGGTAAACAGGCCGGCCGCGGCTCCAATCTTCGCTTTCTGCCGTTTTTTAGTGCCGGCGGTTCAGGCATAATGGCGATTTACAGGATTTAACCCGGATTCTTCAGTTGAAGAATCCCCTTCGCAGTGCTCAGGCGCGACTTCGCGCGTCCCAAACATCCAAATTCGGTAGGTTTGGGACGTACCGAATCTACGCAATCCGGAACTTCGGTACGGGATTCACCCCGACAGATTCCGGTTCAGAGCCCAGGAATCTGTCGCCCGAACTGCGGGGAATTCCGCATTTTTTTATTCAATGTTTTGTAAATACGCTTCATTTCAACTGCGGAATTCGGGTTAATCAAGCCGGGATTCAGGCGGCTCCCTTTTTAAATGAAAAACATATTTGTTGTAAGCCTTGGCTGTCCCAAGAACCTTACCGACACGGAAGAGATGATGGGCCTGCTTGCGCGAGCAGGCTGCCGCATTGTTTTTGACGAGGAAAAAGCAGAGGCTGTCCTGCTTAACACCTGCGGATTCATAGATCCTGCAGTCAAAGAATCGGAGAGAGAGATAAAACGGCTGATAAGGCTGAAAGGGCTGAAAAAAATAAAGAAGATAGTTGTTGCCGGCTGTCTGGTGGAGAGAGAAAAGGAAAAACTGGCTCAAAAATTTCCGGAAGTTGACGCTTTTGTGGGATTGGGCTCGTTGCGCCGGGTGGCGGAAGCGCTTGCAAAAAGGAGAAACTATTTTGAGCCGGTTCCGTCCAAACTGGCACCCCTGCGTTACAAGGTCCCGCTCACGATGCCACACAGCGCTTATATCAAGATAGCCGACGGCTGCGACAACCGTTGTTCCTATTGCACCATCCCACGCATTCGTGGGCGTTTCCGTTCCAAACCGGAAGAAGGGGTTCTTGCCGAAGCGCGTGAAATGGCTTCGCGTGGGGTTAAGGAAATCTCCCTTGTGGCGCAGGACACGACATCATACGGCGCGGATATCTACGGAAAACCGTGCCTGCCGGTGCTGTTGAGAAAACTGGCAAAGATACGAGGCATTGAATGGATAAGACTGATGTATGTTTATCCGGAGAAGGTTACGGACGAGCTTCTGCACCTGATGGCGGATGAACCTAAAATATGCCGCTATCTTGATATGCCGATACAGCACATCTCCGACAGGGTGCTGAAGTCCATGAACCGGAGATCAACGGAGAAACTTATCCGGGACAAACTGGAAAGCATAGGCGTTTTCAATCCCGGAATGGGCATAAGGACCAGTTTAATCGCAGGCTATCCCGGAGAGACGGAAAGGGATTTTAAAAAACTAAGAGAATTTGTCAGCCAGGCGGGTTTCTACAGCATGGCGGTCTTCAGTTATTGCAGGGAAAAAGGCACTCCTGCCGCAAAAATGGAAGGACAGGTCCCGCTGAAGGTGAAAAACGAAAGAGCGGCCGAACTCATAGATGCACAAAGCCGCGTGGTTGACGCATGGAACTCAGGGCTTTGCGGGAAAACTCTTAAGGTCCTTCTGGACGGACCGGATTTCGGACGGACTGAAAGAGACGCACCTGAAATAGACGGGCTGGTTAATTTTGACGCCTGCGGCAAAGTGACGGCGGGGCAGTTTATTAAAGTCAGAATAACAGGCGCCGAAGGTTATATCCGCAGGGGCGTCAGGGTTGTTTGAACTTTTTATCCGCCTTCGCACCCGCCTGCCGGCTGTCGGGCAGGGAAACCCATGCCTGCCTGACGACAGGCAGGTGCATGCACTTGGACGCCGTCGTCCATAGCCGGACTATGGCGTCGGACGATAAATGCGCCAGTGCTTCGGCGGATGTCACCGTAAAGAGATAAACTGGCGGACAACCCGCCGAGTTGTAGTGGCGGGTATTGTTGGGAATCACGGGCATGCCCGTGGGGTTCCATATTTTATCCATGAAAAAACTTTTTCCAGCACAGACGCGCTCAGATTGGCTTTTCCCAGGAACATGTTGACGCCGTGGCCTTCCGGCGCTTCCAAAAAGGTGATTTTTTTACCCCCAAGGTGTGTGAGGATGGCTGAACTCTGCCAGGAATAGCGGTCATGTCTTGAGGCCGAGATGAGAACGGGCAGACTGCCTGTTTTTTTTATTGCGGACCTGGTTGAAATGCCATGGTAATCAAGGCCCGGGGAAAGCAGAATCAATCCGGCAGGTTCCATTTTTAACGAGACAACCGCGTTCAGCGCCAGGTTGGCGCCTATGCTTGCACCTGCCAGTATTACGCGGTTTTCTTTTATTCCTTTTTCCTTAAGAAACGCCATGCAGGCGGCGATGTCTTTAACGGCTCCGGCCCAGTCTTCCGTTTTTGTGAAAGAGCGGTAATCCCTTTTTCCTTCCCGAGCGAGAGTGCTTTCTCCGTGTCCCCGCATGTCCGCAGCCAGGAAACCGAAGCCTGAAACCGCAAGTTTTTCATCCAAAGGTGTCCATTCACCCCTGCCGGAACCCAGACCGTGAAGCATTACCGCAACACACCTTCCCTGCGCCGGTTTAAGCCAGTCGGCTGTCAGGGTCCAGCCATCCCTGGTTTTGAAAGACACTTTTTCAGTCGCCCGGCAGTGTGATTGAAGGCCGGCGAATGCGGCTATAAACACCAAAAAGAATTTTTTTTTTCATAATCTGAAGCCGGTTTCTCTGATGGTTCGGGGAGATGTCAGCGGTAAGAAATCTTGTCCGAGGGGACTGCGTTGCCGGAATTCCCATGCCTGCGGAAGTTTTTTTCGAGGACTATGTTGAAACTCTGTGCAGGCAGAATCCTGGCCCACCAGGACACGCCTTCCATGAATTTTTCCGTTTCAGCCCTGCTCCGGCCTCCGGTCCCGTAAACCGGTGCCAGGGCGTCGCGCATGTCCCGGTCGTATTTCTTTGACTGAAGGGGAAGATCTTCCGGAACAAGGGGGATGGACGGGGCTTCCACCGACGCCGGCGAACTGCTGACCATGGGAGTGGCAGTCACGCCGGGCATGCCCTCCTGCAGGGCCTGGGCGTGTGGCAGAAAATCCGTGCAGACCGGTAGGACCCTCCTGGCCCTGGGTTTTTCATCCGTCCGGAGCATGACCGATTTTTTCTCCGAAGACTTTTTATCACTGCGGAAGGGCTGTATCGGGCACAGCGCGGCGGTAACGGCTGCAAGCGCTATTGATAGGATGAAAACAGGCAAAAACCTTATGATGTTCATCGCTTATATTCTAACATCATGCGGCAGTGGGCGTAAGGGACAAAGGTCCCGGTAAATAAATGCTATTTGGCCTATGAACAACAGGACTTTTAGGCGGTTTTACTTATGGCGCAGCTCAGCAGGTTTGTGGCTGACGAGGCAGTTCAGGCCAGAACGGTTTTGAAGGTTACCGGAGGTTTGCGGGATGACCAGAAGGCCGAGACCGACTCAAGTATTTCGCAAATGTTTTTCATCTCTTCAGGGAATTTTCCCTCCGACGCATCATAACCCCGTATTATGAGGAGATAGCCGGGAGCTTTTATCCATTCCTGCAGGTCTTTCAGGCATTCCTCAAGGGCATCCCAGTTGTGGCCGAAGTAATCCGGGAATTTCATCTGCACGGCGAACTGTTTCATCATGGAGCGTTTGTCGGAAGCCGATGAAAAATCCAGCACCGCTGTAAACCAGCCCAGGCGTCCGGCTTCGGCAATCGCCTCTTCTATGTCTGCGGGGTTCTCTCCTGCCCTGAATAAAGGAAGAGAACCGGGTCCAGAAAGGAATTTTTTGATATTCATAAAAGGCGCGCCCCGCTGTCCGGGGGCTTGTGAGCTTATGACAGGCTGACCCGAAATCAGAACTTGCGAAGGACCGTAAATTCAATAAAATTCCGGTAATGGTCCGGGGTGTAGTAAAGTTTTTCACCGCCGCCTATCACCAGCCTTTCGGTTCCCCTGGCGCCTGTGGATGGAGGAACATGGTATGTCTGACCGCCCATGTTTATGACTGAAGGGCTTCCCTTCGGAGCCAGCACCGTGTACTCCCTGTAGTAGCCCGCTGGCTGAGGGGGAAGGAGCCCTTCCCGGTTATTAAAAACCGTTCCGTCCTGCGGAAATTGCAGTGGCTGGTGATAATATATGTCGGACAACAGCTTCAGAATTACCGTGACCCTTCCTGGATCGTCCAGATAGGGAGAAATATCATTGCCTGGCGGCACCTCCAATTGGGGGGGAGGATTATCAGCCTGGAGCACATCCACTTCGGGCAGAAGGGTAGAGTCCAGGGCATCTTTCGTGTTCAGGGCAAGTTGTTTAAGGTCAGAAAGGGCACAAGGTCCGCTGTCTCCTGAGCAGGAGAGCGGCGCCAAATAAAGCGCGCTGAAAGTCAGCAAGAACAGGGAATTTGCCGTACGCTTGAATAATCGCACGCTTTTTCTCTCCGCCATAATTAACCTGCAATTATATTATGGGGCATGCAGAATGTAGATAAAAAGGCCTTAAGACCTGGGTCCGACAATAACTTGGATTAGAGCAAAGTAGTATTACCAGCGGTTGAAATCTCCACCGCCGCGTCCGTCCTTTCCTCCGCCGCGCTTGTTGCCCCCCCTGCCGCCGCCACGGCCTCCTCCTCCTCCAAAGCCGCCACGGCCTCCTCCTCCTCCTCTACCAAAGCCGCCGCCGCCCGGAGGCCTGCTTTCCATGGGTTTTGCCTCGTTGACGACAATCTGCATATTGCCGACCTGTGCGCCGTTCATCTTGGAGATGGCGCCCTGCGCATCTGTTTCACTGGACATTTCCACAAAGCCGAAGCCTCTGGACTTGCCGGTGAATTTATCGGTAATCAGTTTTGCGTTTGACACCTGCCCGCACGCTGCGAAGAGTTCCTGAAGCTGGCCCTCTGTGATATCGAACGGCAGTTTACCCACGTATAACCTTGTTCCCATTATGCGACTCTCCTTGCACCACTGACAAAAACCCCGAAGCTCAATTGTCTTCGCGGTTTCAATCGTACCCTTGAACAATTTGAACTCTTCATGTGCGGTGCAATCGTAGTATTCCACATTTCGCCGTGGGTGTCAAACCATATGCCCAAAAGCTCACGTAACTTTTGATAGTCCGATGTAAACACGCAGAAGACCCTGAAAATCAAAAAATCTTCCGTTTTAAGGCTGTCTCACGGCCAGCCGGATGGCATGCCGATCAACTTTCTCGTCCCTCACGGACTTTTCAGCCCTCAGGGACGGTCAGTTTACCCTTTTTTCTTTCTTTCCCTCCTTCGGGACAGACCTCTCCCGCAAATCCCGGAGTTATCCAGACTTTCAACAGGCCTCTGCGCTACGCCGTCGTCATATTTGCAGAAAACCATAGCAGCCGATATCTTGCGTTTTCAAATATCTCCCGGAATGGATAACTCTCCGGTATCTTCAGCCATAAGTATCTCGCACGGCGACTGACTATTCCCGCCAGCCGGATCATCCGGAACCTCAATGTCTTGATTGTAAAATGTCTCCAACTCTCCGGCAACACCAGATGCTTGAACGCCGCGCTCACAGTACACGATAATAACGCCATTTGAAAATACGCCGCATTAGCCATAAACTCGCGGCACGGCAGTTTTGACAACCCAAAACCGCCTGAAAGCTCTTTATTGACATTCTCGGAACCATCCTGCCGTGTCCGGTGAAACTGCAATACCAGTCCCGCTGTCCAATCTTCCATGCTCGTAAGCACAGCATGGTATTCATACGGGGTTTTATCGAATAGCCCAGGCTCCTCTTTCGGCCACCGTATCACGATCATCCGGTAAGCCGGCAAATCTCTGGCTTCCGTGAAAACATGCAGGTCTTCGGCTACCTCGCACCTGCGGTTTGGACATGCTCCAGAAAAAAAGAATCCACATCAACAGTCAGCTGCTTTAATCCGCATGACCGGATAACTTTTACCGCCGTCTCTAACTGAATCTTCCCAATCAGATACACGGTTTTTCCGTTGAATCGCCTCAGCCATTCTCCCAGTGTGTTGGCTGCCGGAATATTCCCCCATAATTCACTCAGCCCCTCATCCCCATTCAGTAAAGATACGTCGTCAAGCGCTTCCCCGCCCGACTGAATCAGACCCATTAACGCGAATGCGCTTTCGGCTGGCTTATATCCCCGTGCCCGCTCTTTCAACGGCAACGCATTTATCCGCTCCTCCAATCCGAGACTTCTTGCCATGCTCAGCATAAGCGGTAATCCGGCAAAGGACGTGATCGCCTGCGTTGTCGTCGAGACTTTGAATTTATTAAGATTTTTTATTATCAT
>JBDRGJ010000168.1:0-2812 GCA_043817835.1 bacterium | reverse complement strand
TCCTGTATAATCACAGTATATAAATCATTCTCCTGATTGTCAAAAAAACGGCATATCCGGTATAATACAGGGGTCAAATTCGAGCATTTTAAGGGGAAACATTAATGGAATTCCAGCAGATTGTCAGCTTTTTCGGGACTGTAATAATTCTGTTCATCGGATGGCTTCTGAGTAAACACCGCAAATCCGTCAACTGGAAGACCATTCTGTGGGGGACGGCACTTCAGGTGATTTTCGCGGTTCTGGTCCTAAGGACGCCTCCCGGCAGGTGGTTCTTCGCCGAAATGAACATTGTCATCACCAGGCTGCTTTCATTTCAGGAAGAAGGGGGCAGGTTCGTGTTCAACGCCCTTGCCATCTCTGAAGGCCAGCCCGGCAGCCTGGGCTTCTTCTTCGCCTTTCAGGTGCTGACCACCATAATATTTTTTTCCTCACTGATGTCTGTCCTTTACTATATGGGCATTATGCAGAAAATCGTGCTTTTTTTCGCAAAAATAATGGCCTATACCTGCAAAACATCGGGGGCAGAATCCCTTTCTGTATCCGCCAACATATTTGTGGGACAGACCGAAGCGCCGCTGCTCATCAAACCTTATGTGGAGCAGATGACAGAGTCGGAGCTTATGTGCGTCATGGCGGGTGGAATGGCCACTGTGGCCGGAGGAGTGATGGCGGCTTATGTCGGCATGCTCAGGCAGTATTTTCCGGATATAGCCGGCCATCTGCTGGCCGCCAGCGTAATGTCCGCCCCGGCCGCCCTGGTCATGGCTAAAATGATGGTTCCCGAGACCGGAGCGCCGAAGACGATGGGAACCGTAAAGCTGGCCTACAAAGACCCCAGCATCAATGTGATAGAAGCTGCTTCCAACGGCGCATCGGTCGGGCTGCAACTGGCTTTGAACGTAGGCACCATGCTGATTGCCTTTATGTCCCTTCTGGCGATGTTCAATTGGGGAATACAGCATGGTTTTGCCATGTTCGGGCTGGAAGGAATATCCCTTGAAAAGATACTAGGCTGGTTTTTTTCGCCGCTGGCGTGGATAATGGGAGTTTCATGGCAGGACTGCCAGGTCATAGGCAGGCTGATGGGGGAAAAGACAGTTCTCAACGAGTTCGTTGCGTATACGCACCTGGCTCAATATTCCGCAGCCAATCCCGGGGCCCCTTTGGCGTATCGTTCTTATGTCATCGCGACATACGCACTGTGCGGATTTTCCAATTTTCTGTCAATAGGTATACAGATAGGGGGAATCGGAGCCATTGCGCCTAGCCGCAGGCAGGACCTGGCCAGGCTGGGGATAAGGGCCCTTATCGCCGGCTCATTGGCATCTTTCATGACCGCGACCATAGCCGGAATTCTGTTGCCGTAATCCAGGGAATAGCGTATAGCGTACAGGGCTGCCCTAATTTAATTTGACAGGCAGTTTCCCTCTGGCTTCGGTTTTTCCTGTTAATATCCCTCCAAGCGCTTTCATGGATGATTCGGTTATCCCGTAAGTGGCCAGGACGGTTCCGGCGCCGGGAAACCGGGGGATGTCATAAGGGCTCATGAGGCTTACCAGCACCGTCGGTTTGCCTGTGGACAAAAGCGTTCTGATCAGTTTTGTCTGCTTTTTGTTTTGGATATCGGCCCACTGAAAACTTCCCACTATAAGGATATCGGCGTTATTGGCGTATTCCAAAGCCCGGTTTTTTTCGTCATTGTCCGGGTCGGTCGAGGCTGTATACTGAACTGTTTTCCAACCCCCTGCATAAAAGATTTTTGGCAAAGCCAGCAGGTCGTCCGCGAATCTCGGGGGGGAAAACATTATCACGCAGACGCTGCTTTTTTTGACGTCGAATCTGCCTGAGAGGGGAATCAGGCCGGCCGTGTCCCTTACCAGGGTGACTGCTCCGGCGGCTATCTCTTCCGAAATGAGCAGATATGCTTTCCCGCTTTCCGAAACAGAGGGTTTTTCCTGGGCAATCCGCGCGGCATGTTTTTTCACATTCAGGACTCTCTGATAAGCTTCTTCCAGCCTCTCTGCGGGTATGACGCCCTCCCTTACGGCCTTTGTAAGCGCGTCACGGGTTTCCAACGGATTCCCTCCTCCTATGAGAACCATATCGGCTCCGGCTTTCACGGCCAGCACCGCGCCTTCCGCCATGGAACGCTTCGAGGATATCGCCTTCATGTCCAGGCTGTCGGTTATGACAAAGCCTTTAAAACCCATTTTTTTATGGAGAAGGTTTTCTATGACAGCAGGAGAAAGTGTGGCCGGCAGATTTTTGTCCAGGGCGGTAAAAACCACATGGGCGGTCATTATTCCGGGGACTTGCGCCTCCAGAGCTTTTTTGAAAGGCGGCAGATGCACCGCGTTCAGTTCGGTTTCGGTGATTTTCAGAACCGGCAGGGTTTTGTGGGAGTCCAGCCAGGCGGCGCCCTGGCCCGGGAAATGCTTAGCCACTGATATTACGCCGGCTGTCCTGAAACCGTCGATAAGCGCGGCGCCTATGGCCGAAACCAGCCCGGGATCGGAACCTATGGACCGGATTCCGATGGCCGGATTCCTGCTCTGGGTGTTCACGTCCAGAACAGGACCGAAATTCATGTCTATCCCGGCTCTTCGCAATTCCATGCCCGCCAGATATGCAAGGGATGCCGCCTGGCGCGCATCGCCTGCCGCGCCCAGCATCATGTTCGCCGGCAGGTCCGAAAGCCCCAGCGTGGAAGGTGAAAAAACGGTTCCGCCTTCGTAGTCGGCTGCTATCAGGAGGGGCGCCCGGGCCGGATTTTTTGCGGACCAATTGCGCAGAAGGGCGGTCAGCTTTT
>JBDRGJ010000167.1:0-5463 GCA_043817835.1 bacterium | reverse complement strand
CTGCAGCGTATAGGGATTAGCATTTAGCGGTCAGAGAACTCATGTCACTACCCGCTCTTCGCTTTACGCTATTCGCTGACGTTACAGGCTCCGCGGTTTTGCGTCCCCGCCTTCCGGCATTTCCGCACCAACTGGGTTGATTGCGGAACTGTCCCTTCCTTAAAATAGTTTATCCAAAGGAACGGGACGGGTTTGCCATTGTCGTCAAACAGTACTTTGTCGAAGAAGAAGTACTGTTTATATATATGCTTATTATTACTATTAGTATAACAGGTTTTTTGGGTTTTTCAAGGTCCTGTTTCCCGGCTCAGATTTACAAATCTCCTGACTACGGTCCTGATGACTTGGCGGTTAACCTGAAAGTTTCAGCTGGAGCGTGCCTGCCTGACGAAGCGTCAGCGCAGACAGGGACCGAGGCGGGCTGGGCTGAGAATAGTTCGACGGAAAATTTGAAGGCATATCGGTTGATATGTACGAGAAATTTTACTCTCCAGACAGCCGGCGGGCAGGCAGGCATAGAAATATTCCGGCATCGCACGACGAATCCCGCCTTCCAACTGAAACTTTCAGATTAATTTGCGCCTTCTCTGACAAATTTTAAGGCATGCTTGGCTTCCCTGATGATGGTCTCGGTCGAGATTGGCCTGCCAACAGCCTGACGCATCCATTCCGCAGGCGTCACATTTCCGATGCGGCACATCCTCTCCATGTCGATTCCCGGGGGATGGGTCCTGAAGTAGTCCTCAACCTGGGAAGCTATGACATGCCCCAGTAGATAGTTGGGGATGTAGAGGCTGTAATAGAACATATGCGCATAAATGGCCAGTACGGGGCTGTCCTTAACGCCCAAGACCGGGGCGTAGTATTTATTCCAGACTTCCTTGGAGATTGCCACCATGGCTTCGCGCAGTTGAGAGGGCGTAGTCCGGGGGTGGTCGTACATCCAATGCCAGATGCGCATCTCCACTAAGGCCACGCCCGCTATCTCGCGCGACATCCAGAAGTCGTCCAGATGCTTCAGAGCCGAGGCCTTGGCGTCCGGCTTGGCCAGGCCCAGGACTTCCAGATCCCTGGCCTGAAACAGGAAGGCGAAACCTTCGGTGAAAGCACTGTTGGGCACGCCGGCCAGGAGATAGTTGTCGATTTTCTGCAGGGAGAAGGTCTGCTCCACGCAGTGTCCCAGTTCGTGCATGGCCGTATTATAGCCCTGGTAATCCATCCCGTCTTTGTTGATCCGAGTGCGCAGATGGGACTTGTCCGAGCGCATATCGGCTCCGGCCGCATGGCCGGCGCCCCGGGCAGCATCCACCTCCACATGAGCTGCCAAAAATCGCGCAGTTTCAGGAGCGAATCCGAGCTTGACGAGTATATCGGGTATGTCCTGGGAGAAAGCATCGGCAGTCGGGTACTTCTTTCTGACCAGGTCGTCCAACTCCTCCCGCCCGAGGCCTTTGGGCGGCTTGAAACCGTCGTACCATATGTCGAAGGGCAGGAGCTTGCGCTTAAGCCGCTTCTCGATTAAAGCTGCAAGCTGTTTGCCCGCCGGAGCTTCCAGCAGGCTTTTCAGTATGGCTTCGACTTCGGGTTCCGGCATCTCGCGGCCAAGGCGGAAAGAGCGGTCGATCAGTGTCGGATAGGTCGGATAATAGGGATCTTCCAGCCGGGCAGCGCGCCAAAGTGACAGGAGCGTCGCGTAACGGGTATCGGGTTCACGCTCTGCGGGCTTTCCATCCAGCATGTTCCCGACAGGGTCCCAGAAATGGACATCGCCGTCCACGACCGCCCTGGGGATCTCCTGATTGATGATGCGTTCCATGATTGTCATGATGACTTTTTGCCGCTCCAGTCCATGTGAATCGGCGTAAAGGGCCTTGAGTTCGTCGCGCAGGCCCCAGTGCGATATGAGTTTCAACCCTTCGCGGAACAGGGGTTTGCCATCTGCGCCGACCATATGGTCCATGAAGATATTGTAGGAATAGACATAGGCCTCGGCCGCGGATTGAATGCCCGCCACCTTCTGCTGCACGTCACCCGGCACGCGGAAAGCGAACGCCTGCGCCAAGCGCGTCTCGGCCCATTGCCTGCGCGACCAGCCCGCGCCCAGGGCCAGGCAATCCTCCAAGGTTTGTACGGGAAAATTTAAGGCTACGAGGAAAGCGAGTTTGATTTTGAAAAGGTCGTCTGCGAGATGTGCGGCGGGAGCGAATGCGGCGAAGAGCCGATCAATGGGTTTCAAGTCCCCGCGGTCTTCATCCTGTTCGCGCCGCAACTCCAGGCTCATGGCTGTGAAATGCCCGCGCAGGGATTCCAGCTTGGATTGGAACCGGGTAAGGATAAGGTCATGTTCCGCGCCGCCTGCCGCGAAATTCGACTCGCAGAACTTTGCAAACTCCTCCGGAGTTCCATCGTACTCGTTCCAGAGCCTGGCTGCCTGGCGGACTCCGGTCTCGAGCCGGGCTTTCTGCGCGGCAGGGACCTCGGTGGCGAGCTTAGCTATGACTTGATTCACTCGGGATTCATCCATGGCGCTCCAGACTGGGGCAGGCCAAAACCCGGCTACAGACAGGAATAACCATGACAGAGATATTTTCATGTCCTGATTGTATAAAAATTTGTTTTGCGTTACGCCGCACAATCGCTATATAGAACGCAATCCCGGGATTTCAGGTATAACTTTCGCTTTGCGTAACAACACGCTAAAAACATAAAATTAATCGATGCAGAAACCTTTCTGTGACATAAAAAACACCATGCAGATATCCGGCGGAAAGCACAGGGTGGACCTGCTTTTGAAAAACGTTTCTGAACAAAATTTCATTTACAGTTTTATTTTCGGGGTTTTTTCTTTCCTCACGTCACCTCCCCTGTTTGCGCCGCATCTGTTGCCTGCGCTTCTTGCGTTGCTTGCGTTTCTTCCGTTGCCTTCTTTTGCCGCCGCTATAGTCCGGGGTCCATACATAGAGAACGTCTCGCTGAAAAGCGGAGTGGTACGATGGCGGCTGGACAGTCCCTCGCATGCCTGGCTCACATACGGCATCTACCCGGACTGCTCCAGGTTCACCACCATCTCCCCCACGGTCAGGGAGCATGCGGTCACCGTAAACGGGCTCACCGGGGACACAACCCACTGCTACAGGATTTATCTGCCTGTTGAAGAAGCAAGCGGCGTACAAAAAGCGGCGGAAGGCGCCTTTAAAACACTCAGGCCCCGCGAATCCCCTGACCAGTCCTTCATGCTCTTCGGAGATTCCGCATCAGAGTCAGAGGAGCATATGGAGATTGCGCTTCAGATGGAGAAATTCAACCCGGACTTCGTGATAAATATCGGGGATATAGTCGATACCGGCCTTGATAAAGATGCCGATATGCCGTATTTTCAGTCTTATAAAAACTTACTGAAAAAAACGCCTTTTTTCCTGGCTCTGGGCAACCATGATTACGGCAGGAGCAGGAAAAACCTGGATGACCGCAATTTTATCAGAAAGAACTATCTTCCTTTTCACCAGATGCCATGGAGTTCCGGTTCGCCCCATTACTATTTCTTCGACAACGGTGACGCACGCTTCATCTGTCTGGATACCAACTTTTTTGAGGAAGCAAAATCCGCGCCTTCGTTCGAAAAAGGCAGCCGCCAGATGAAATGGCTGGAAACCGTGCTGTCAGGGACCCGCGCCGCCTGGAAATTCGTCTACATGCATCACCCGGCCTACTCCACGGGAGGCCACGGCTCGATCCCGGGGCTGGCCGAAGTGCTGGCGCCGGTGCTTGAAAAGCACAAAGTCGACATGGTCTTCAGCGGACACGACCATGACTACGAAAGGACACATCCCATCAGAAACGGCGTGCGTTCCGACGCCGACGGAATAATTTATCTGACTGTGGGAGGAGGCGGCCAGCCTCTGTACATCCAGCGGATTCATGCCGACTGGTCCGCAAAGTTCATGCCGGTCTACCATTTCGCCTGGTTTCAGATACGGGGCAAAGAGCTCCGGATGGACGTTTACGACAGGGAGGGCAGGATTATAGACACCCTGCAGCTGCGCAAACCCTGACCGCCGCAGGAAAAACCGCAGCACCGGAAACAGGATTTCCGGCTTTTGAAGGAGGACCGCTGATATGCCGACCCTTACCGCAGATTCCGCCGGAAAAACCGCGCGTTCGCTGCACGTGCTGGGAGTGATGTCCGGCCTTACGGCCGGGGCCTGGCTCGGCACGGCTGAAGCGCCTACCAAGTTTGTGACCGCAGGACTGTCGCCCTTCCTGATTTCGCTTGCCATGGTGGCCGGCGTCTTCGTAGCCCGGTGGACGGTGCCCACTGCCCTCAAAGGCACCCAATACATCTGGCTGGACCTGCGCGAGAAGCCCCATCTCATCGCATGGGCGGTCATAGCGGGGGCTCTCTGGGCGGTGGCAAACACCCTGACGGTCTTCGCCATACGCGACGTGGGACTCTCCATTGCCTTCCCCCTGTGGAACACCAACAGCCTGATCGGCCTGCTCTGGGGCTGCCTGCTGTTCCGCGAACTGCGGGGCGCGGGATTGGGCGGGTGGTCCAAAGTGGCCGGCGGAGCCGTCGCCATACTGCTGGGCGCTATTCTGCTGGCGTACGCCGCGTCGGCCCACCATGCTGCTTCAGCGCCGCATCGCGCCACGGCCGGGATAATCGCAGCCATCAGCGCGGGGCTTCTCTGGGGGACCATGTACATCCCCTACAAGAAGGCTTACCTGAGCGGCATGAACCCCCTTTCCTTTGTGACGGTCTTCACGATAGGAGAGCTGATAACCATGACCACCCTGGCGCTGGTGTTCATGGGCGGGCCGGGCCCGCTGCTCGATGCGATCGCTCTGGCAAAACCCGTGCTCTTCTGGCTTTTCCTGGGAGGATTTTTCTGGGTGCTGGGCGACCTGTTTCAGCAGTTCGCAGCCAAGTATATAGGGATAAGCCGCGGCATCCCGCTCTCAAACACCAACCAGCTCTGGGGACTCGCCTGGGGCGTGCTGGTGTTCGGCGAACTGGCCGGGCAGGGGAATATGACCAGACTGCTGGTGATATGCGGCTCTCTGATCATGATACTGGGAGCGGTTGCGATTTCAAGCGCAGTGGCTTCGTCGGCAGAGCAGTCCTCATGGCGCGAGGCCGCCATGTCCGAATGCAAACGCTACGGCCTTGATTTTAAGCGTGTGGCCGCGACTCAGGCCGGAGAGGACCCCCTGGCCGCGGAAGCCACCGGCTTCCGATGGTGGGACGGGGCCATCCTGGCGGCGGCTGTCGGGGTTTTCGTGGTGCTTGCCTTCTGGGCGGAGCGTCCGCCCATCGCTATGGAAAGAGGCTGGACAGCTGTGCTTGTGACCGCCACTATGACGCTGCTCGTCGTATGCGGACGGATGCTGTGGAAACGCACCAGATTTTCCTAGGCTTAAGCGAACTGCGTTGATACGATGATATGTTGATACGTTGATAAG
>JBDRGJ010000166.1:0-6328 GCA_043817835.1 bacterium | reverse complement strand
AGCAGAAGGGCCTGGACCTGGTGGCCGACGCTATCCCCGAATTCATGGACAGAATGCAGCTCGTAATACTCGGGGTGGGCGATACAACGCTGCAGGAGACTTTCGCCTCCCTGGCGAAGGAAAATCCCGGGAGGATTTTCTATAAGCAGGGCTTCGATGAGTCCCTGGCCCACAAAATTTACGCCGGTGCCGATATTTTTCTTATGCCTTCGCGGTTTGAGCCCTGCGGACTGGGCCAGTTGCTGGCCATGCGTTACGGTTCCCTTCCGGTGGCAACCAGAACGGGCGGACTGACCGACACGGTCCACAACAGAGGGGAAGCGGACAATTCCAACGGTTTTGTTATGGCTTCGGCGGACAGGGAGGGGATGGATTCGGCATTCAGAGCAGCACTATCTTCATTCGGAAAAAAAGAGCATTGGAACCGGATGGTGCAAAATGCCATCAGCGGAGACTATTCCTGGGCCAAATCCGCGCAAGACTATATAAACCTTTTCAGGAAGGCAATACAGAAGGTCAGACAATGATAACATGCCCATACATATAAAGAAGCATTTCGCCGGCCGGCATTCCAGAGGGAGGCAGGTCATTGCCGTTATCGCCGTGGCGTTCACCGGCTGGGCGCTGCGGGCTGTTTTTTTCGAGTGGAAAAATCTCCCCCGGGAAGCGGTTCTTGCCGCAGACTGGAGTGAAGTGAGTCATCTTTGCTTCTCGGAAGGAGCCGACGTCAGAACAGTGATGGAACGCCTGCGCTCTATGGGAGTAAGCGCTATGGTGGTCAGAGACCAGACGCTGGAAGATTTCGACGAAAAAGGGCGTGTGCTGGGTTTTACGGAAAAAGATGAGGCATGTTTCAAAGGACTGGGCCTGGTGGAAGAGAGTGCACCCATTAATAACCGGACGGTGTGGGTCCGGGATTCCGTTCTGGCGGCCGACCTTTTGGAAACTGCCGATAGGAATGATTTTGAAGTTTCAACAGGAGTATTGCAGGGATTCACCATCCTGACTTTCCAGGAGGAGGTGCCGGCCGGAGATCTTCCTCTCGGTCCCGATCCCCGTGCTTTGGAGG
Organism: bacterium; assembly: GCA_043817835.1. Taxonomy (GTDB): domain Bacteria; phylum Elusimicrobiota; class Elusimicrobia; order Elusimicrobiales; family CAZFMJ01; genus JBDRGJ01. The sequence continues at coordinate 5,259 of JBDRGJ010000166.1, read as the reverse complement.
AGGCTGATTATGCCGGTTTAGCGGTGGTGCTGGAGCCGGGAGGGGATTTCGGTTATTCAGCCGCCGCCAGACGACTGCTTTCCGACAATTCAGTTCTTTCGGTCGGAGTATGGATTTCCGGACCCGATGGACAGTGGGCAGCGGAAGAAGCCGGTAAAGCCGGACGTTGGATAATCTCGCCGCAGAAGGGGCTTCAGTCGGCTGACGGCATCCTGGGGATATCAAAGATCTTTTTTTCTGGAGCGGCCGAAGGCCGAAATAGCAATAACATCTTCACTAGGCACATAAAAGGAAAACTCCTGCCTCTCCTGCCGGCAGGAAGAGCTGCTTACAGGAGCCGCTACATCCCGAGTCTGGCTGCTGATATGCTTCGGGACGATTCGATCAGGTTCCTCAGGCTTAAGTTTGATTTTTCCAGAAAAACAGAGGAAAACATGGAGTCCCTGAGGACTGTGGCCGAAGCCATACGTTCTGAAGGCTATGACCTGGCTTTTCCGGCCTCAGCGGCTTCCGGTTTCCGGCACCGGGCCGGAGCGATAACGGGTTTTCTGGCCCTGCTTGCGGCGGTCTTTGTGCCGTTGGCGGCTTTCAGGACGGCCCTTAACGTCATAAGGCGGTCGGCCCATTACGGAGCCGCGGTTAAAGACACTTCGTCAATGGCCAGCGCGGCTTCACCGGTCTGGGAAATAGCCGCAGGGATATGCGCAGCCATGACGGTCACACTGCTGGGAGGGCTTTGGGTGCATTTTCTGGCGGCCCCCTTGGGTCTGCCCTGGGGGGCATCGCACTGGGTCCTTTATAGCGGGCTTACTGCCACTGACCGCGGCGCTGTTCGTGCTTTACGGCGAAATACTGGCGGCGCTTTCCAGGTGGTACCGCAGTCCCATCACGGTCAGGGATCTTATATTTGTGCTGGCGGCGATGACTTTTCTGATGCTGCTTTGCAATCCCATCCCGGTGCTGGAAAACTCAAGAAGGGCGCTTTCCATGGCATGGAAACTTACCGACACCTTCCCCATATTGCGCGGTCAGTGGAGAGAGATACTTTTTGCATGGCCCGCATCGGTGGCGTCCTTCTGGCTTTATCATTCCGTGTTCATGATCCGCAACGAGGACAGATATCCGCATCCGGAGCAAAGTTCCTGGCATGTCGGTCAGCCTGAGACTGGACATCTCCGCCGTCATCACAAGAAATTTTTCGGGGGGGATTTCCGGCCGTTTCTGCTGCTGGGGATGCTTGCGCCTATACTGATCTGCTCGCGGTTTGCACAACCGGAAGCCCAGTTCTTTACGGTTGCATGGCGCTCAATCCAGGGTGCTTTCTGGGGATGCCTTCTTGGAGGCTGTATAGTCGCGCTGGCTTCGTCTGCTTTTTACCTGCTCGGCGATCAGAGGGTGCCCGGGACATCCCAAAGCAATGGCGGCTGACAGTTGCCGGAAGAACATCGGGCTTCAATGGGGGATGGGTCTTTGGTCCTATCGGGGGATAGGCCATTTGTCCATTGCGGCGGATAAACAAATACGGGTAAAATTAAGATGTGCAGGATTCATCCCTTGTAATTCCGGGAGAGGCCCGGGAGTATCCACTTCGCCACCTGACAATGGCGGATCGCCAGGGGAAGCGAATTAATCAACATATATTCGCTTCTCTTTTTTTGTTCCGGAGAAGCAATAGGAAATTGCCGTGAAAAAATTCCAAGCTGTTATATTCCTGATTATTCAGACCGCTTTTGCCGCATCCGTTGAGACATCATCGGATACGGAGAAAATTACGCCTTACGGGGACGGCATTTATTCATTTGCTGATCCGTACCGGGATACATCAGTGCAGGATTTCGTGGAAACTTCCTATGGCTATATGAAGGGCAGACAGCCTGCGGTAGATTCACGGGAGGGGGCGGAAGAAATGAGGGATGCTGTCGGCCCTGTCCCCTCTTTCGGAAGTTTCAAGCCGCCGGTCAGGGCTCCTTATGCGCAATCGCCGGCCGGCTCTGCCGCAATTCCAGCCCGTGGTCAGGAGCAGGTAACGTATGTTTCAACCGCATCCGCCTCCTTTTCTTCCGTTAAAACCGGCGTCCCGGCTTCTGTTTCTGCAGTCGACAAAGAGAATATGCTTTTGCAGTTTAACCCGCCTGATTTCGGAAAAATCAGCACTGTTTCCGTCATAAAGCAGTCTTTACTCTGGAGCTTAAAAAAGGCCGGCCATGCCGGAGCGCTTGCTTTTGCGGTTCCTCCAGTCGATTTCAAGTCGGGATATCCGGCAGGTCTGGACTATGCCTTCGTCACAGTGGAAGCGAACGGGGGTGATTATGCCGGTATTGCAGACAGGCTTTATACTGATACCGGTTTCAGGCATATCGCAAAAGTCTTCCCCGTTTCTTTCATAAAGGGGGAGAAAAACTTGCTTCTGGGCTGGGTCCCCGCTTCGCAACTTAAAACGCTTTGCTCTCACCCTCTGGTGTCAAAGATGAAGACAGGAAACAGCCGCGACACACTGACGGCGCCGGTGCGTGTCGACGTGGTGGTCACCATAAAAATTCCCTCTTCTCCGATCCCTGTGGCATTGCTGGGGGAAATCCTGGCCCGCATCAATGAATCTGCCGGGTTTATATGGAAAATGACGAATGGAGTTTCCGGCATGCCACTGGCTGACGCCAGGCCGGATGCCCCGCCCTGTCTGATGGTTAAAGTACAGGGGGATGTCCCGTTGGATACCGCCAAAAGACTTTATGAACATGCCTTCATCGCAAGCGTTGAAACCGTGGGAAATGCTTTCCTGATTCCGACTGATTCAAAAAAGACAGTCTCTGACAGCACCCGGAAGGAAGGCCTCAGGCCCTCAGAGGGTGCGGTCTCTGACCGTGCCCGAAAAAAAGACCTCTGGTCCACAGAGGGTGCAGTCTCTGACAGTACCCGAAAAGAAGGCCTCGACCTCCGGTCGCACCTTAACAAGCCCTCCGGGCACCGATAAAGGTGCCGGCCCTCAGAGGGTGCAGTCTCGGACTTGCGATAAAACTTGAAAAGAACGGGGTTGAATCACCAGGATTAAGAGGATAACATGAAACCGGCAACAACTTTTTTATTAATCTGCCTTTTTCTCCTGCCAGTGCGTCTTTGTGCGCAGGTTGTCGAGTCGGAAGAGACAAAAATATTATCGGTTTCCAGCTACTCCGTAACGGAATCCAGCGCTGATGTTTCTAGTTCAATTTCCCGAAAAAGCACAGAATATTATAAGGATATGGCGGTTATCCCGGTCGGAGAATTTCTGATGGGCTCTCCTGACGATGAGGGATTTCCCAACGAGCATCCGAGGCACAAAGTGTATCTGGACGCATTTTTCATCGACAAATATGAACTCAGCGGCGCAAAATACAGGATATTCGCCCAAGCGACCGGCAGAAAGATGCCGCGCCAGCCCTGTGCCGACAAGGATAATTGTCCTGTCGTCTATGTTAACTGGAATGACGCCCAGGCCTGTTGCGAATATTACGGAAAACGTCTTCCCACCGAGGCGGAGTGGGAAAAGGCGGCCAGGGGAAGAACGGATGCGAAATATTCGTTCGGCGATAATGAAAAAATGCTTGGCGTATATGCCTGGTACTGGGGGAATTCGGGAACGAAAGTACATCCTGTCGGCGGCAAGAAAACCAACAAGTACGGGTTGTATGACATGCACGGCAATGTGTTGGAGTGGGTTGCAGACTGGTACGACGATAAGTATTATGAGACCAGTCCCGGCATAAACCCCAAAGGTGCGCCGGACGGCAGGGAAAAGGTCGTTCGCGGGGGCTCGGCTTTCGTAAGCGCGCCGTTGTGCAGATCAGCCATAAGGATGAGAAGCAGTCCTGATAATTTATACAGCGGCCGCAGCTTCAGATGCGCCGTATCAGTCATTAAATAATAAAAATACAGTAATTTAATCTGTAAAAGTCTGCTATTCTGCATGTAATATGTTTTATTCGTCCCCTTGACAAGTTCATCAAGACGGTATATCCTTAATTCAACAGCGGCAGTTTATTTGAGGCCGAAAAACGCATTTTTCGGCCCTGTTTCTGTTCTTTAAGTCGCATTTCGAGCAAAGCATGGAAGAAGAGAAAGAGACCCGGCAAAACGCATTTTCGACCCATATCCCACGGAAAGAATCTCCGAAGGATGAGATAGTGCCGCATCCCGAAGCCGGGAGGGCGCATTATCCGGATGATAGCGCTTCGGAACAGTCAGGGAATTCAGCGGATAATTTCCGCAGCCCGCACTCATCCCATGACATGCGCGGCAGAGTGCAGCATCACTCAGGCAGAAAAAAAGTCCGCAAGGGATACCGCGTGGTTTTCCTCATAACCCTGTGCGGAGGATTGCTGGCCGATTCCGTCCTTTTTATGGCCCGCCAGCTGGGAGAGGTCCGCTCGCTGCTGGAAGACGATTTTAAGGTCCTGGTCATAAGCACAGGAAAGATTTCAAAAGACAAAGCCGGAGTCATGGAGGAAAAAATCAGGGCTCTTCCGGGGGTAAGCGCAGTCACTTACATCGGCGGCGATCGCCGCCTGAAAAAACTGGAGGAAACAGATCCTGACCTGGTGCAATCCATGGTATTGCTGGGCTCAAATCCGATGCCCGACACTTTTGAAGTCAGAGTGGAAGAGAAGGTCCTGGGAGATGTCTATTCCTGGGCTGAGACCGTCAGGGAGGTCCGGGGAGTGGCAAACGTCAGGTACAAGCCTTTCCAGGCCTATGCCATTCTGCAGACTATTTTTTACGAGCGTTTCCTGAAGCTTTCCCTCAGCCTGGCAGGGGTTTTTCTGGCTTTTCTCGGCATCATGACGCTGACCTACAGATCTCCATGGCATAATCTGCTGCCGGAGTTGAAAAACAACCCGTGGTGGGGAGTATCCGGTGCAGCCGGAGCTTTTGCAGCCGTCTTTATCTGCTTTTTTGCGGTTTATCCTATCCGGTACTTGAGTCCGCTATGGGCCTGGCCCCGTTTGATCTGGCACACAGCCATCGTTCTGGCCGGGGCTTTCTCCGGCTGGGTGCTTTTCAAATGGAAAAATACACAATAGGGGAACCGACAGGCTCCGCAGCGTTGCAAAAAGGGTTGATAATTTTGCTTCTCTGCACGTTATTTAAGGCCTTTCCCGGGCATGCTGGTGAAACATCTGCCGCTAAAAAAAAGAAACAGCTGCAGGAAATCCAGCAGCAGATAGAAGAACGCAAAAAAGAACTGGACGAATACAGGAAACAGGAAAAGGATCTTAACAAGGA
>JBDRGJ010000165.1:0-2470 GCA_043817835.1 bacterium | reverse complement strand
TGAGGGGGCTAATTCAGGCCGGATTTGCAACTGTTGATATAAATCGTTCCATCGAAATGCTCCTGAAAAACGGCGTTGTTAGCCGTTTTTCAGGATTTATAATGTAATATGTTGATAAGATGATATGGTGATACGTTGATATATAAAAGAGACCAGTCAGCATGGATTTTTGCCGTCCCGTATCAACGTATAAACTTATCACCGTATCATCGCCTTTATTCATGGACAGAAAATCTTTTTCCGCGAAAATCTGGTCAAAAATCGTGCGACATTCCAGCGAACACCGTCTTTTCAGAGACGGAAGCCGGCTGCTGCTGGCGGTTTCCGGCGGACCGGACTCTGTCTGCATGGCCCATTTCTTTATCCACTATTCCAAACGCCACTCCATGGTTCCTGTCCTGTGCCACATAAACCACGGCATCAGGGGCAGAAAAGCCGAAGCAGACAGCCGTTTCGTGGAAAGACTGGGAAGAAAGGCCGGAGTGGAAACTGTGATAAGGAAGATTGCCGTTCCGGCGGCAGCAAAAAGGCTGTGCATCAGCATGGAGCATGCGGCCCGGAAACTGCGCTACGGTATGCTTCTGAAAACAGCCCGCACAAAAAATTGCTCCTCCATAGCCACGGCGCATCACCTGGATGACCATGCCGAGACAGTCATGCTCAACCTCCTGCGCGGAACAAATCCCCGGGGACTGCTTGGCATCCCCGTCAAACGTTTGGCCGTCAATTCAAAACTCAAAATTCAAAACTCAAAACCCGTTGTTGAAATAATCCGTCCTCTTCTATGTCTGACCCGGTCTGAGATAATAAAATATCTCAGGCTCAACAGGCTGCCTTACCGGATAGACGAGACCAATGAGTCTGAAAAATATACCCGCAATTGGGTCAGAAAAAAACTGCTTCCGCTCATTGAGCGTAAGCAGCCACGTTTCAAGGCACACCTGCTGGGAATTTCTTCCAACCCGCAATTAGCGCTTGCATTGCAACGGATTAAGCCGCAATAAACCCGCAGCTATTTCAGCACAACCGTCAGTCCGTTTATTTCCTTCTCCATTTCAGCCGCCTGCTTTTTATCATTAATGGACTCCAGATTTATCCTTACATTTTCGGCCGCACATTGAATGGCGGCCCTGAGCAGGTAGCCGGCGCTTTTATAGTCAGAATTGACAGCAGGATATATTTCCCCGCAGGATTCCAGCGCCTCCAGAGCCCGGGCGGACAGATGCGCGGTGGAAAGCGGCACCTGCGCCGCATATATTATGGCTTCCTGCATTTTCCGAGGCCTCGATGACTCTTCTTTGGGGATTTTTCTGGCCTTCATAAAAAGATCATATGCCCTGGAATCCTCGCTGATGCAGTTCTGAAGTTCAGATTTAAATACCTTCAGCTTTTCCAAAGCCTTTCTCAAGGCTGGTTTTTTTGACTCTTCAAACTTTTTGCTGGCCACTGAAAGGCCTAACGCCATCATGCCTAAAGCGCAGCCCATCGCTCCGGCCACGGCCCCGGCACTTCCGCCTCCCGGAGTCGGATTTGTGTCTGACAAAGCGTTCACAAGACTGTTTGCTCCGGCTTGCCATGTGGACATGGCTTCGGCCAGTCGATTTTCCAGAATCTGTGTGCGGGGATTAAAACCGGACACTTTGAGACAATCTGCGGCGTAACCGACAAGGGCTTCCTGGGTTGTAAGCCCTATAAGCTCCGTGTCCGCGATTTTTATGCTCCTGGGCCCGGTTTCCTTTTCAATCGCATCCATCACTGTTTTGAGCGAAGTGACTTTATAATTGGTCAGCACCGTGGATATCTGGACCTGCCCTTTGGTTTCCAGGAATATTTCCTTTGCCCGCAAAAAGGGAAGTCCTCCGCCTGAAGTGCGTATTCTAGTCGCCAGGGCCTTGCCGAATTCCATATCCTTTGTGTCCAGGTTAACATTGAAATTGACTATCTGATGCCTGGCACCGACTGCTATTGCCCCGGCTGTGGGATGTATTTTATTCGGGCCGAAGTCCGGTATCCTGTCGGGGTTTTTGCCTATTTCCTCTTTCAAGCTTTCAAACTGCCCCTTTCTGACCTTTGCCAGATCCTTACGCTCGGGTTTCTGCGCCGCCAAATCATACAGGTAAACCGGTATCTGCAATTCGCCGCCGATTCTCTCTGCAAGCTGTCTGGCCAAAGTCACGCATTCTTCGACCGAAGAATCTGCCACGGGAATGAAAGGCGCCACATCCAGGGCGCCCATGCGCGGGTGTTCTCCTTTGTGGAAATTGAGATCTATGAGCTCCATGGACCTCTTTGCAACCCTGAAACAGGCTTCCACAGCCGTGTTCAGCGGTGCCACGAATGAAAGGACGGTTCTGTTGTGATCCGGGTCTTTTTCCACATCCAGCACAATAACCCCGGGAACCCCGCTGGCAGCCGCCGTGATATCCTCTATTTTCTTTGAATCCCGCCCTTCGCTGAAATTAGGAACGCA
>JBDRGJ010000164.1:0-11807 GCA_043817835.1 bacterium | reverse complement strand
CCCTGAACCGTGAACCGATGAACCCTGAACCTGAGAACCTGAGTAGTTGCATGGAATTGATAAAAATGCTGGCCAGAACCATGGGCCAGATGGGCCTGTATAAGCCCTCGCATCCGGCGGTCCGGGAATCAATCGCACATGCCCATTCCGTTCTGGAACAGCTTCTTTCCGCCGACCCGGGCGGAGAATTCACCCTGGCGGTAGACAATGATAAGGTGATCGCCAACAGCAGGGTGCTCTTCCCGGCGGCAAATCTTCCCGGCTCGATACGGAATTTTTTCACCCGCCTTCGGCTGCACAGCGTGACTTTTAAGGCCGGGGTTACCGTGGAGGAGCTTGTTGCGTTCTGCGGACTTTCGGGTTTCAAGCCTGAAGGCGGGACAAAACTCTCGGATGCCCTGAGCCGGGATGGCGTACAGCACATAAGCATTAACGAGGCCATTTACGCCAAGGTCGAAAAAACGCCAACTGCATCCCCTGCGGCGGCACCGGGCGCGGACGGAACCATCCGGCCTCCGACCCGCGAAACAGAACCGCTGGACCGGCAAATAGCCTCACAGCCGCTTGAAACCGCGGTCATAACCCTGGCAGCCAAAGCCACCCCGCAGACCGAAGAACGGGAAACCATAGTGCAGCTGGTGATGCAGAAATTCCGCACGGAACTGGAGCAGAAAGTGCGGGAAGCCACTGTCCAGATCAAAAAGGAGAAGAAAAAGGTCGAAAACGACCAGGCGCGCACCGAAACCGTCATCTCTTCAGTGGCGGAAGGCCTGCTGGTGGTTGACTCCAGCGGCAAAGTCCTGATGATGAACCCGGCGGCAGAACAGCTGTCGGGGAAAAGCCTGGCAGAGGCGGCCGGAAAACCGGTGTTCGACATAACCGGCCTTGAAAAACAGGTGATAGCCCTTGCAAAGGAAATATCCCATTCGGGAGACCGCGACATTTCCAGGGAAGTGACCGTAAAAGGCGATGCGGATCTTTCCAAAACCATGCGCAGGGCCACGGCCATAGTCCAGAACGAGGAAGGAAGAATCGTCGGAACCGTTTCCGTTGCGCCGGATGTGGCCAAACTCAAGGAAGTCAGGAAGATGCAGGAAGACTTCGTGGCGAACGTGACGCACGAACTGCGCTCGCCCCTGACCTCCATCCGGACTGCCCTTGATATGCTGAACCGGGACCTGCGCGGCAAGCTGGGCGACGGCGACACGCGCGTGATGCAGACAGCCATCAGAAACGCCGAAAGGCTGAACTCCCTGATAACGGACATTCTGGATTTTTCCAAGCTGGAATCGGGAAAACTTACGACGCATCCGGACGAGACCCCTGCCGCGGAAATAGCCGCCGAAGCCATGGAAGCCATGCGCAGCTGGGCCGGGACCAAGGCCCTGCAGCTTTCGCTGAGCGCGGCGGAGAACCTTCCTCCTGTCTTCGCTGACAGACGCCGCTCGGTCCAGGTTCTTATAAACCTGATATCCAACGCCATCAAGTTCACGCCCAACAACGGTTCAATCATACTGGAAATCGGGAAGGAAACAGCTGCGTCAGGAGGGAATTTCGTGGCCTTCTCCGTAAAGGACACCGGCCCGGGGATTTCAAGGGAAGACCAGAAAAAGCTTTTTGAAAAATTCGCGCAGCTGGCCGCAGGGGAAAGGACGGGCGGGACAGGGCTGGGACTTTCCATAACCAAGGCCCTGGTCGTCATGCAGGGCGGGCATTTGGCGCTGGAAAGCGAACCGGGAAAGGGCTCGACCTTCAAAGTTCTGCTTCCTGTCTACACCGGCCAGAAAAAAGATGCCGCCCCCGAGCCGGTTTTTGAGCCGCCTGCGCCGAAAAACTGGTGGCAAAAGCTGTTCGGAGGGTAGCGTATAGCGTTAAGCGTATAGCGATTAGAGAAGAACCCCTTTTCCCTTCCTGTCCGCTAATCGCTATACGCTAAGCGCTTGATGTTTACGGTTCTCTGGCAAGCACAAGCGCCGCAACCGATATTGCTCCGGCTTTCTTTAACTCTGCGGCGCAGGCCTCAAGCGTGGCCCCGGTGGTGCATACGTCATCCACCAGCAGTATTTTCTTACCTTTGGCCCGCTCCGGCAGAAGAACCCTGAACGCCTCTTCAACATTTTCGCGCCGCCGCGTCTTTGAGAGTCTGGTCTGAGAGCCTGTTTCCCTGGCCCTTTCCAAAACCCCCTCCAAAAACGCCAGCCCTTTCTCCCTGGCCAGTATTTCCGCCAGCAGCCCGGACTGGTTGAACCCTCTCTCCCGCTCTCTTTTCGGAGCGAGCGGGACCGGCACAAGAAAGCGATGCTCATGAATCTCTTCATATCTGTCCCAGGCGCGGCACAGGAATTCCCCCAGATGAACGGCAAGTTCGGGGCGCGCGGCGTATTTGTATGAGTGAAGGACGGAGCGCAACTGGGGATTAAAAACAAATGCGGCCCTTATCGGGCGGCATCTGCGCGCCCGGGCTCCGGTCCCCCTGCAGTCGAAGCAGTGCGCTCCGCCGTGCGGAAGGGGAAGGCCGCATATCCTGCAGTGAATTTCCGGCATGATTTCAAGCCCGCCCCCGCACGCTCGGCACAGCGGCCTGTTTTCGAGATAGTGGATATCTCTCCTGCAATGACAGCAAGTCCGGGGAAACAGGACATGAAGAAGGTACGCTCCGACTTTGCGCCGGTCTATGCTTAAGAACATGTTTATATGGTGATACGATGATACGGTGATATGTGACCGACTTCTTCCCTTATAAACTTATCAGCGTATCAACATATCACCGTATTGTTCCCCGCTTTTAGAACTGGAACGTCAGCGTGCTCCCCGCCTGATATGAGATGTAATCTTCCTGCTTGAGAAATTTGTGCCACAGCCGCTGCAGGGCGCCGTTCATCGTCAGGCGCAGGTTTTTAGCTATCTCGTAGTCCGCGCTTGTGTTGAGCGATAAGAGGCGGGAATTGTCGGCGATGGTCACCTTTGATTTCCTTATCGCGTAACTGCCGGTGGTGGTCCATACTATGCGGTTTGTCAGCGCGAGAGGCTTGCTCATAAACGGCAGCATAAGCCCCCGGGGAAGCGAAAAATCCGCCCTTATCAGAAGGCTGGGGGTTATGACCGTCACGTCCTGGCTTTCCACGCCGGAACCGAGCACGGTGCGGTCGGAAATATAATCCACCTTCGGAGTGAACCTTACCCGCCGGATATCGAATGTTCCCTGGATCGTGGCGTCATTATGGTAGACATTCTGGGTGATTTTGTCGAGACGCAGATCCCTGCTTCTGGATACTTTGGAATTATAGGTGAGGGCCGTATCCACACGCTGCAGAAGCAAAAACCTGAAATCCGTGCCGTAGGCCCTGTCCAGATCCATGCTTATATTCTTGTTTTCATTCGTCCTGTACGAGAATTTGAAATTGGCGGTGGCCCCGGACATCCACCTCTCCGAGCGCAGGAGCATCTCAAGCCTGGAGAGCGTTGCGACCACGTCCGGCAGGGTCCTGCTGACGGTTTTGCTTTGCGTGCCGGTCACTTCCGAGTGCTGCACCGATTCGCTGTAATTGTTTGTGAGGGAAAGGGTGCGCAGTGAAGCGGCCCGCCCTGCTATTTCATATCCTTCCAGCGGCTGCCACCTCTGGGTGGAGGTTATGGTGTCGCGCAGGGTCAGATTGCTCCTCTGGGCTGCCGGCCCGGATGGCTTTATGGGGGCCCTGATCCACAAAGCCGGTTTAGCGTTCAGCCCCCTTTCCACGTTCTGCCAGGAGTCGCCGTCCTGCATCTGGTAGCTGGAAGAAATGTTCATTGTTCGCAAAAGCCTGCTGTTCCTTATAATTTCCGCCGCATTCAGCGACAGGTTTACGCTTCCCGTGGCGTTGCGGTTTATGGTCTTTATGTCGCCGATGCCGAAAACCATGGACCCGGCTCCCGCCGGCACGGTGGTTATGCTCAGGTTGTTGTTTTCTATGACCGTGGCCGTATAATTTATGCCCGGATTCAGCCACGGCAGGAACTTGAAATTGGAATTAAAGCCCGCGGTCTCCTGCATGGACTTGGGGTACTTCAGGACAGAGGGACTTCCTGTCATCATATCTGTCCGCTTTTCCCTGACTTCCTTCAGGTTATAGCTGGGATTGAGCGAGGAACCCTGCCAGGGGATGAACGAAAGCCTGGCCCCGTACTCTGCGGCTGTCTCATCCGTGTTGAAATAGCCCGGGGTCTGCAATACGGATGCCGACTCGAAAGAGACCTTGCTTCTGTTTAAAGAGTAGTTGAGGTCCAGGGTCTTGGGCAGGAATCTGGTCTGCAGGGGCACGCTGTAGTTCATCGTGCCGGTGTAGGTGTTTTTATCGTCCAGCCGGGTGAGAAGATGATATTTCACATAATCCCTTGCATACCCCAGGCCCAGGCGCGGCCAGGAGCCCAGGTTGAAATTGCCGGCCGCGGTCCCGTTATAACGGCTCACCTTGCCCTGCTGCAGAAGATTGACCAGGTTGTTGTTCCCGGTAAGAAGGGTGTTGGGGGTGACGGTGATCTGCCTGGCCAGGTTGAAATTCATGGGGAAGAAAGATATTTTTGTCAGATTCAGATAGGCGGTGTCCTGCTCGTTATCCTGATTGGTTATAACGGAAACCGGGGTCTGAAAATTTCTGTCGATATATCTGCGTTTAGCGCCGAAGTTCGTCCAGCCCGGCACATCAAAGTCACCCTGCACCTTGTAGGCGTTTCCCACCAGGACCTGCGGCTTGGCCACGTGTATCTCGTTGAACCATACCGAGCCTTCATGGGCGGAAGTGTCACCGGCTTTAGCCCTGACCCCGGCCATGACCATGCTTATCTGCTGCAGGTTGGGCGCTCCCGCCGACGAAACGCTCATTGAATATGCGGGGTCGTTCCGCCAGACATCGGGGACTTTATCGCCGTTGATATCCTGCTGCTCGATGGTGTAAACGCGCCACGTTCCGGGCAGCGGGCCGGTTCCGTCCAGAGGAATGACCGCCTCCTGATAATTGCCTTCGTTCCCCACCCTGACAAAAAACTCGGCGCCGGAATCTCCGCCTGACTTGTTGTTGTACAGCAGAAACCTGAACTCCTTGTGCTGGGATATGTCGATCGGGCGCAGGAACCTGCGGTATACATAGACAGTGGAAGTGGACATTATCCCGCTGTATTCTATCTGCAGGGCCTGCTCGGTCAGGTTTTTTGCGTTGAGGCGCTCCTTCTGGTCGTTCACCGAGCCGTAAAGGTCCTTAAAAACCGTTGTTGCCGCCCCTCCCGCGCTGAAAATCGGCAGGTAGCCCAGATTATCCGAGTTATTGACTCCCACCACCTGCAGCTTTTCCGTATTGGTGCTTGTGTTGACCTGCCAGGTATTGCCCACGGCAGCCAGCCGCGCAATCTTTATGGTTCCCTGCTTCTTGCTTCCGACACCGGCATACCTTAAAGTTATTCTGACCTGGCGGATTGCCGCCCATTTGAAGGTCTCGGTTGAGGCGACGCTGAATTGCGTCTGGAAATTATGCCAGCCCGAGAAATTTATATTGTCGCTGTCAGTGTCGCCGGTGACGTCATGAAGTTTTACCCCCCGGTAGCCGAAATCCCCGCCGCTGAAAATATCCTCAGGGTCCAGGCGGCCGTTGTGGTTGAGGTCCTGCGAGTCTGTGCGGCCGTTGCCCGCTCCGTAGCGGGCTTTGTGGGCGGGATCGCTGTCCGGCCAGTATTCCCAGCCGGCGTCCTCCGCAGTCTGCAGCTGATTGTCGCAGTTTATGTCTTCGGTCTTGGGGGCATTCAGCAGCGAGAGTCCGCTCGCGCACGAAAGCGTCTGCCCGCCTTTTCCGTCCGCATCTTCGTTTATCTGCCCCAGGTGGATGTTCAATTCGGGCCCTCCGGCTCCATCTCCCCACAAGAGCAGTTCCAGGGAGTTTTTCTGGGAGAAATCCAGGCCGGAGTCCGCGAATGAATAGACCAGCGACACCGTGCTCGAGACCGAGAAATCGTAGTTTACGCTCAGGACCCGCTGCTTCTCGTTCACTCCGGCCTGGGAGCCGGGGTTTATCTCCAGCACTTTCACGTCTTCGCTGTTCCAGGTCACGGCAGCGGGGATTGCCGATCCCCCCGGGGTTCCGGGAGGATTTGAGGCAATGTACCAGTAGTTGTGATCCAGCGCCACGGAGTCCTGCTGTTTGACGCCCTCCATGTTGTCTATGAGGGCAAAGCCGTTAAGATTGGGATTGTTGCGGCTCTGCGCCCCTTCCAGCGCCCAGTTCGTCCTCAGCCAGGAAAACGGATTGATGTTGTTCAGCTTGATGTCCCCTTCGTAGACCATGATGCTGTTGGTGAGGTCGGTTATGTTCGGAACGGTCGGAGTCTTGACCGCGGCCTCATACAGAAGGGTGCTGCCGAGCGATATGTGCGAGCCAAGGTCGTAGGACAGCCGGCCGCCCACCAGCGAGGAGGTGCCCAGGCCGCCGAAAGGGGAGACGTCGTAGGTTATGTCGATTCTGCTGTCGGAGCGGATTTTTTCCTCGTTATAGAAAGTTATAAAGCCCGAGTCATAGTCCACAAAATAGTCCAGGTTCCTGACCATTTTGACGCCGTCTACGGAGATGTGCTCCGACTGCACCACCATGCTGGGCTCGAGGAGGAAGGTTTTGAACCGGTAGCTGTATTCCACCCTGAATATCCTTTTGGAAACAGGAGTCGGGGCGTAGATATGAGGGTCAGGCGCGGCAGCGCCTCCGAACGGCTCGAGCAGGCGGAAGGTTCCCTGTTCAAAATCCACTTCAATATTATCGGGGTATTTCTGGGGCGGCGTGAGGGAACTGCCCACATCGGCACGGTTGAGGTCCTGCACTTTGAGAGAGAAATTTCCCCTGCCGTCGTCGCGCACTATCTGGGACTGCCCTATCGAATAGTAAGTCTTGAGCTCCCTGTTCCACCCGACTTCTTTCAGCTGCACTGCCGGGATGGTGGATATGTAAATATCGTTTGAGGTCTTGATCAGCTTGATGCGTCCGGTTCCCAGCGTGTCCAGCGTTGAGGTTGACGAGTTCTGGGACAGGAGAACGGAATTGGCATTCTGAAAATCCACCACCACCACGTCCTGTGGATTGCGGGTGTTGCGGAATGTCAGGATGCCTTTCACATAGTCTATGGTATAGTCCACGCCGGGCGCCAGCAGCTGGAACCTTCCCGTGTAGGTGCTGGTCTGGACGCTGAGATCGTCCGCCGTAAGATCGAATATATTGATGTTGTTGGCCGTGGCAAAGCTCTGGTTATCGAGGTAGACTTTTTCCGAGCCCTGCTTTATGGGAAGCCGCGCCGGATTGCCGAAAGCAAGGTCGTAATACTGCCTTCTCTGGTACTGCGTGTCCATGATGTCCTTTCCCTGGAACTGGGTGTTGCCCACGAACTGCTTCGTCTTGGTCTGGCCCTTTGTGCGGCTGCCCACAAAAGTCATCCTCGCCCCTTTATGTTTGAGGTCCACCCTTATTCCGAAGAGCTGTTTGTTATAGGAGACGAATTCGGTGGCGGGAAGAGAAAGGTCTATATCGCCGAAAGAGGCGGACTGCACCACTTCCTGGGGGTCGCCGGTGTATACCACTGATATGTCCTGCTTGTCCGGCTTGGTGTCGTCATAGTCCACATTGACCGTAATCTTGGGGCCGACCTTTCCCTGCATCCTTATCTGCAGCTGCTGGTTTATCTCGAAAAGGTTGAGAGAGCGCGGCCTGGAAGTGGTGAGCTGTTCGTTCAGATAGCGTTTGGAGTTGAAATTGAAGCCTATGAGCTTGCGTCCCGTGACCGAAAGGGATGTGCCGTATCCCGGCATTTCGACTTCGGGGGGAGGCAGGGTCGGGGCGGAGGCGGCGACCGCCACCCCTGCTCCGGGAACGTATTCCTCTTCGTCAGGATCGCGCGGAAGCCGGCCGCTCTCCACATTCGTGCGGGCTTTGTTCCATATTTTAGGGGAATATTTCAGGGTCGGAGCGCTGTCCAGGGGCTTTGCTTCAGCCGGTTCTGCAGGTTCTTCCTCCTCGAAAAAACGGGAAGGATCCGGCCGTTCCCACAGCATGAAACCCGACCCGGCGGCCGGAGCAACGTAATCCTCCGCCCCGCAGAAAACCGGAAGGCAGAGCAACATAAAGGACAGCAGGAATTCCCTCTGCCGTTTAGAACCGTTTTTCGTCTCTGGAATTATCATTCGGCAAATTCTAAACCCCAATATCTTCCGCCACACAGCATCGGCGCCCGCCTGGCGTTTGTCGGGCAGGGACCCGCCAAAGCCTTAGCGGCGGGAAATCCCAAACAATTTTCAAATTCCAAATCATTGCTGTCCAAACTAGCTAAACAATCACCCCCACCTTCCTCCTCCCCCCTCGAAGGGGAGGAAAGAGGAGGGGGGCGGCAAAATGAAATCTCCAATCAGCCTTTTCGTCGAACCGTGCTGTCCAAATTGGACACGAGTGATTCCAAATACAAAACAATTCACATCTGTCCGGTTAAAAAATGCTCATCGTAGACAAAGGTTTAGAATAAACGTTTATGTCCCCCTGGAAAATCCCCCCTCTCCTTAATCCTCTCCCCCCGACGGGGGGAGAGGGGAGGGTGAGGGCGGGGTTGCCTATTTTAACCGGACAGATGTGAAAACAATTTTTCAGTTTAACGGCAATACCAAAAGGCCCATGGCCGGCTGTTAAAAAATCGCGCCGGGGGCCTGATTTATAACTCCGGAATTTGCATCTGTCCCCTCTTTTCATGATGAAACCGGTGGACAAAAAGTGCAAAATTCCCTTACTGACAGATTCCGGTTTAAAGCACAGGAACCCGTCAGGAGCAATTCTGACCGCCGAAAAAATCCGGCGGGACCGAATACCACGAAAGGGATTCCCCGGGTTGGGGAATCCGGATAAACAAGATATAATAGAATAAATTGACTCATTTCAAAAATCAGTAATAAGCAATCACTCAATATGACCGTAATGAAGACTCCGCGCTCCCTTCTCCCCGACTGGGAGAAGGACAGGATGAGGGAATACTTCATGGATACCCTCACCCCGTCCCTCTCCCGTCGAGGCAGGAGAGGGAGAATAAAAAAAGCGGTCATGTTGAGTAATCAGCAATCAGCAACAAGCAACCGGTACCGGGGAATGAGAAGAAATCCCGAACAAATCCAAAGCACAAATCTTCCAAAATCATGCTGTTTCTTCCGGATTCTGCCGTTGTTCGGGATTTGGGATTTGGGATTTTCCATACATTCTGTCCCGTTACCGGTTACCCGTGTTCCATTACTTTGATGCGCATTCCTACGCTTCCCCGCTACCTGCTGAAAGTATTTCTGCCTTTTTTCCTGCTTTCCGTTTTCGTCTTTTCCGCCATCCTGCTGATGAATCATTTTTTGAGACTTCTGAACGTCGCCCTGCTGAACGGGGCTCCCCTCGGCTGGTTCCTGAAAAGCCTGGCCTGCCTGATGCCGGGCATGCTGGGCATGGCCCTGCCCCTTTCCTTCCTTCTGGGACTTCTGCTGGCGTTGGGAGGACTTTCCGAACAGGGGGAGATACTGGCTCTTCGCGCATCCGGTTATTCTTTCAGGCAGATACTCTGGCCGATGGCCGCCCTTGCGGCCATGCTCACGATCCTGCTGCTCCTGCTCAATACCTGGATAAGTCCGTCGGGACTGCTCCGCTTCAAGAATGCCCGCTGGCTTATCACCGGAAAAATCTCCAAACTGCGGATGGAGCCGCGCACTTTTCTCAGCGTGGGAGGCTGGAAAATTTATTCCGATACGGTGGATAATGAAAGCGGCCATCTGACAGAGGTCAAGCTTTTCCGCTATCTGCGAACCGACGACGGCGAAAAGCCGATACTGCATGTCAATGCTCCTGAAGGACGATTCAAGATAGCCAAAGGCAAGGGGCTTGAACTGGAGCTCAAAAACGGGGGGTTCCAGCAGACTGACGCAAAGGACCCGAGAAAGTTCGTGCTGGCATCCTTCGCGGGTTACAGGGTTTTCATCCCGTTTACGGGTCCCGAGAATCCGAACAGAGATCCTTCCATGCAGGAACTGACATCCCGACAGCTTTTCCGCATGCTCCGGGACCCGAAGCTCGACCTCCAGCACAGACGGGAGTACACGGTGGAAAATTCCCTGCGCTTTGCCCTGGCCGTGACTCCGCTTGTTTTCTTCTGGGTCGGCTGTCCGCTCGGGCTGGTCCTTGAAAAAAAAAGCAGGGTCATGGGACTGGTGCTGAGCCTGGCGGTAATGTTCACGTATTACGGCCTGCTGGTGTCTTCCATAACGCTGGGCCGGAGGTTCGGCTTCGTCTCGACATGGATCCCGTGGATGCCCGATCTTGTAATAGCCGCCGCAGGCTTTTATTTCTGGAAAAGGAACCTTTCTGCAAGATAGCGAAACATGCGAATAATCACGAATGAAAAGATATTCGAATTTATGCGAATACTTATAATCAGCGCTGATTCGCATGAGATTTTCATATGAAAATTTTTCCGCGCTACATAGCTTCTCAGTTCTGGGGGCCCTTTCTTTTCGGTCTGGGCATTTTCGCCGTTCTGGTCTTCCTTGCCGACACCTTCGAACACCTCAATACCTTTATGAAAAGCCAGGCCGAAGTCGGCGCAGTTCTCAAGTATCTTCTCCTGCGCATTCCATACTGGACACTTAAGGTCGTCCCCGTGGCCACTCTGCTGGCCGTGCTTTTCTCCCTCAGCGGCCTCGTTCACACCGGAGAATGGAAGGCCGGACTTGCCGGAGGCTACCGTCCGCCGGATATGCTGCTGCCTATCGCGGTATGTTCGCTGATAATAACGGCCGGGACTTTCCTGTTTCAGGAAGCCGTCATCCCGCCCCTGCACTTCAAGGCCGAGAAAATATACTACCGGGACATCAAAAAAAGCGAAGACTGGAGACATCTGGAGCAGGAGAACGTGACGCTGTCCGCGGGAGGCAACCGCTTCATCTCGGCCCACGGATTCAACGCCAGGGAAGGGACTATGAACCGCGTGGTTATGGACGTGTATAAAAACGGGCGCCTTGCCCGCCAGCTTGACGCCCTTTCCGCGCGATGGGATACATCTATCAAGAGCTGGTTTTTCCTGAACGGAGTGGAACGCCTGTTCCAGGAAAACGGCGGGGTCGAAGAGAAGACTTTTGAAAGCCGGGTTTCCGACCTGGGGGTGGCCCCCGGGAATCTGGTTCTGGACACTTCCAGTCTTGAAGAACTTACTGCCAGGCAGACCCTGCGCAGGCTCAGAAGGCTCAGAAAACTGGGCGCTTCCAATATCCGGGAGCGGGTGATGTTCCACACAAAGCTGTCTTTCCCTTTCTCCAACCTGGTGATGTGTCTGCTGGGCATTCCATTCGCCCTGCTGGTGAGAAAAAGCTCCCATGCTCTGAATTTTACGGCGGCTGTCGTAGCGGCTTTTGTCTTCTGGTGGGTGACATCGATAGGACAGGCGGCCGGGGAATCAGGCCTGCTGTCGGCGCCGGTCGCGGCCTGGGGGCCTATAGCGATATTCGCAGCCGCGGGAGTCTGCGGCCTTAAAAAAGCGGGAATTCTTTCCTGAAAGGCAACGGCGGTGATACGATTATATGTTGATATGGAAAGAAGTCCGTCACATATCACCGTATCATCTTATCACCATATTATCGCCTCTTGCCCTATCCCTTAACCCGAAAATTGCAGTTGAAAGCAGTTTCTATTGACAAACGCAGGGACAAAAAAGTGCATTGCAATTTTCGGGAAGTTTGAGGTATGAAGTCAGAAGTATGAATAAAAGAACCATTCAAAACAAGAATAGTTTTTCAG
>JBDRGJ010000163.1:0-5734 GCA_043817835.1 bacterium | reverse complement strand
CTCATACCTCATACCTCATATGATTGGGTCTTGACAAATCCGGTTTCAGGGGTTAGATTAAATCTTGAGGGTGTGTTTCAGTCCTGCTTTGCCTGTGAGCGGTTCCTCGGGACCGGGTCCGGGAAAGCGCGTAGTATTTTTTGCCGGTATGCGGAAGCAGGAAGCGGCGCGGCGATAAAAAGGGAAAAAATATGAGCGCTCTGAGAGAAAAAAGAAAACCCGCCTGGCCGTTCATCGTTTTTTTTCTGTCCGCGGCAGGAGGAGTCTCGTCTTTCTTCGCTCTGCAAAATTCGCCGGGCGGGCCTGACGCAGCGAACAACTCCCTTTACGCCAGGTCTTTCGGTTCCCGCCAGCCATTGCCTGAAGGCTTTGACGGAGTTGATGATGACGGAGAAAACGCGGCTGAAAAGGAAGAAGCCGGGCCCGACCCTTTGACTGACCCCAAAGCATATCATGATGACACCGGAACCCTTGAGGCATTCAAGGGTGACGCGGGCGGAATATCGTCATCCGAACCGGTTCCGGCTATCCCGATCCCGCGCGCGAAAGTCGCGGAAAGCGACCGCAATTCATCGCAGAAAAAACCCTTTTCATTTTCTCTCGGTCTCGGCGGCATGGACTCTGCTTCGGGCGGCGCGGGCCGGAACTCAGGCGGCTATATTCCTTTTTCAGGCGGAGATTACGGGGCTGAATCAGCTTCCGGAGCAGACCGGACTGGGGGGAATGACGGCGCAAAAGACGTGAAAAGAACCGCTCTGCGCGCATTGAGTAAAAGCGCGGATCGCGCAGGTTCAGCCGAATTAGCCGATGCCGCCGCCATAGCCAAGAATCGCTGGGATGCGGCCTACTCTGAGGGAAGCGGCGGTCGCGGCGGGAGCGGCAGAGCTTACGACAGCCTGGCCAGGCTGGGCTCCCTCAGCAAAAAAGCCGGCGACCTGAAGATGCAGCGTTACGGGACCCTTGACACCCAGGAACCTGCCGTCCCAAAGTCTGACAAGGGGGCCAGCGGCGACAGCCCGGCGTCCGGAAATTCGGCGGGCGCGGGCGCCATGAAGGCTACCGACGATATGCCCAGGTCTATATTGGGCAACATGATGCCGATGATGATGATGTCGATGCTGAATCGGAGTTCGCCGCAAAGGACCGCCGCAGCACAGAACGTCCAAGTAATCGAAAAATCCCCGCAGGTGGAACAGGACAGCTGGGCGCGGATGGAAAAAGAGTACTGCGGGAAGCCGGGTAATATCTGCAACGACGACAAAACGATGACAGGCTGCAGGTCCGATATGTATACGCAACAGCAATGCTGTCCCGGCTCATTGGCTAACCCGTGCATGTCCGAATCGGAATCCGCTTTGAAGCAGGGCTGTGCTGCAGGCGATCCGGAATGCATCGGTCTTTTGGGTGGCAACAATAACTACTGACAGGAGATCCGCCCGGAAATTATAATTTCCGGAAGGCTGAGATATGAAGTATTAGGTATGAGGTATGAAATGTGAAGTATGAATAAAAAATTCTGTAGAATCAAAAACAATATCTCAATCTTCCCTTATAATATCTTAGACCTGCATCCTATCCGGAGAATCCGCGCAGGCGGATTCAGAATCGGTCCTCTCATTCTTTCTGCGCTGCTTTTGCTGTGCGCATGCGGGAATGACAGGGCCCTGAGGGAGGAAATCGCCGGCAAAATAGCCGCCAATTATTTTTCAGCATTTGACAGCCGGGAATTCCTGAAAAAATCCTCGTCGGAAGGAATTTATGCCGCGCTTGCCGGGGCTGCCCCGGGCACTACGCTGCTTTCCGGCGATTTCACCGGAAGGATTAAAACAGGCTACCTGGATATATGCGGCGCGGGACTGAAATTCGTCCATGGCATAATCGGCCATGAAATAGCCGGAGTGCTTCCGGGTTCCGCGGCCGAAGCGGAGGGGGTTTCAGCCGGCGAGCGTCTTGTTAAAGTTAACGGCAGGGACGCGCTGACCCTTTCCAGGGAGGAGCTTCAGTTCGTGCTCCGGGGGCCCTGCAACAGCGTGGCGATTATCGAAACCTCAAAACAATCCGCGTCCGGCAAATCCCGGTCAAAACAGAAGTATTATCTCAGGCGCAGGCCGGTTCCCCGTCATGAGGGAGAAATGCTTTTGCTTAAAGGAGGGGTAGCCTACCTGAGTCCGGGCATGTTCAATCAGGCCGGGACTGAAAAGGCCGGAAGATTTCTGGCAGCCTGCAGGCAAAACAAAGCCAAAGCCCTTATCCTTGACCTGAGGGATACGGCCTCGCAGGATTGGGATTCGGCGGCGAAACTGGCATGGCTTTTCTGCGGGAAAGACCGGTGCTCCCTGCGGGCCGGCGGCCGCAACCCGGCTTACGAAATGACGCTGGAACCGGCCGCCCCCGCTTCTTTCGGTTATTTCAGGCTGGCCGTGCTGACGGACAGCCGGACGACCGGAGCCGCAGAACTGCTGGCCGGGGCCCTTCAATCGGGCAGAAGGGCCCGCGTATTCGGAGAAAGAACCGCCGGCCTGCCCTTCTTGTACGCTGTTTTTCCGCTTAAAAACGGGAAAATCCTTGAGATTCCGGTGGCTGAATTTTCTTCCGGAAGCAAAAGCTGGAAAGAAGGCGTGCTGCCGGATGTGCCGTGCGCAGCTTCGGGTCCCGGGCGCGGCGCCCGTTCTTTCCGCGACAGCGTAGTCCGCAAAGCGTATGAATGGCTCAAAGAATAGCGTATAGCGTATAGCGTTTAGCGTATAGCGGGCAGGATTTAGACTACCTTCGTAACCCTGCGGGCGTAAGCCCGTAGAAATTTACTAAAAACTCTGTTCGCTAACCGCTATTCCTTGCAGCGGGTTTTTCTGGGTCTTGACAAATCAAGGCGCGGGGGTTAAACTAATTTTAAGCAGCAGTCCGGTTCAGCTTTGCCCGTGAGCGGTCCTTTACAGGGCCGGGTCAGGGAAGGCTAAAAGTTTTTTATGTCCCGGGGGTTTTGGCGGTGCGATTCTGTCTGCAGGATTAAGGAAATAAAAAATGTCACTGATAAACTTCTGCAGAAATAACAAGACAGGGCTGTCCGTTGCTGCGGCAGCAGTGGCTCTTCTGTTGGTATGGCTTCTGCTTCCGCTGGTTTACAAATCATCCGCGGACATCGCGGATTCCGCGGGCGGTCCTTTTAAATCCAGGACCTCAAGCCTGCTCTCGCTTGGGCCTGAAATCCCGCTTGAAGGTCAGGCGCCGGGCGCGCCGCTCTCCGACGAAATGACGGACGACGCGTCTGCCGGGGCCCAGGGCTCATCTTCCCTTTACAGCGCGGAAGAAGATAAAGGACTGCTTTCCGTCGGTCTGCCGGAGACTTCCGACGATGCAGGCAGGCAGGAGCAGAACGCGTCGCCGGTTTCGCTGCAGGGCAGTCCGGTCCGGACCGGGGCTCCGGCTTTCAAGGGAAAATTATCGTCTTTGTCCTCGCTCAAGGCAGGCAATACGGCTTCGGGCGCTGCGAACAAAAGGGCCAACAGGTTTTTTGGAACAGGCAATAATCAGTCCGATACGTCAGGGCTTTTTCTCCCGGACAAGGCAAAAAAGTCTGAAGAAGGCCGCGCAGGAGCAGGGACGCTTGCCATGCTTCAAAAAAGCGAGAACGCCGGCAAAGATGCCTCGGCCGGCTTCATGGATGCCGATTTTGCCAAAAGCAGGGCTTCCGACGCTTTTGAGACAGGCGGGGGCAGCGGGAAAAAAAAGAACAGCATTGTTTCCGGCCTGGAAAAATCCGCCGTTGTTTCCGGCCTTGCGGCAAACCGGTCCGCAAGGAGCCTCAAGACAAACGACCCTAATCTGAATAAAAAAACAGTGGCGGCGCCTCAGCCCCTGGAAGACCTGTCCAAAAAAAATGATGAAATGTTTAAAAAGTCCATGTTGCAGATGTTTTTATCTGCCATAATGCAGATTGCAATGATGATGATGATGCGGCGTGCTTAGCGATATTAAATAAGGAGAAGCCATTATGAACGAGTCTGAAGAGCAGGAAAAACTTAAGAAAGGCGGGTTCCTTGCAGGCATTCTCCGGTTTTTGGGACTACCTTCTTCTTCGGCTTCCGGCATGGGAAGCGGTATCGGCGCCGGTTCAGGAGGTCTTTTCGGCGCAGGTTCGGCAGGAGGCGGGCTTGGAGCCGGTGGAATTTTCGCCAGCAAGGCCGGGATAATAGGGGTGCTGCTCGGAGGGGCCACAATAGCCGTCGGCGTAGGCGTTCTCTACAATTTCATGGGCCCCTTCTCCAAACCGGCCTATTCGCCCGGCCTTTTCCAGAACAGCTATTACGAGGCGCTTGACGAACAGGCCCGGCAGGAGCGGGCCTCAGGCCAGGCTGCTTCAGCCGATTCCGCCTCCCTGGACTATTTCAGGGAAGAGGCGGCCAAAGACAATATAACCGGCCTTGCGGGCAGCATGCCGCCTGAAGGAGAGGATGGAAATAAAACCCAGTCAGACCCGTCCGCTTCTTCAGAAAAGGCAGGTCAGGCGGTCTCTGCGGCGATTAACGCCGCGGCTGCCAGGCATGCTTTCTCAGGAGGACTTGGCATGGGCGGACCTGGAGGCGGTGCGAGCCGGGCCAACGGAGGGATATCCGGAGAAAAGGGAGGCAGTTCCCGCAATAATAACCCGGCTTTAAATACCGGCAAAACGCTGCCTGTGGGGACCGTCACATCGGCAAAGGTGATTCCCGGAGGGAAGGGCAAGATCAACGCTTTCAGTAAAAAGGGGGCCTTCGGCCAGGCGAAATTCGCCAAGGGAGCGGGGCAGCAGGCAGTCTACTCGGGTTCGTCCGCAGGCGCAAAAAACACCGCTGAAACCGCATTTTCCGGCGAGACTACAGCCTCAGGAGACGTAGCGGGCGGAGGCGTTGTGGAGACCGGCAAAGGGGTGAGCATTGACTCAGACGGGGGTGGCGGCGTCGCAGACCTAAAGACAAATGATCCGAGTCTCAACTTAAAGCAAATAACGCCTGGTAAACCGTCGGAAGAGGGGGCCCCGGCACCCTGGAAGCCTTTGACTGATAAGGCGTTGATAGCTATAGGAGCAGCTATCGTGGGGATACTTGCCGCCATGGCCTTCAAGAAGTTGGCTTTGACTCATCCTGCCGCGTACTATATCGCAGCTGGTGCAGCCTACGCCGCGATAGCAGCCGGCGCGTACGTAATATATCTTGGAGCAATGATGTGGAATCAGCATGAACAGATGTGGATGGGGATAGGGTATATAGCGGCAGGGGCTGCGCTTATTTACCAGGCGATTAAAACATTGACATCGATTGCCGGACCGGCCGGAGTCAAGAATATAACATTCGCCAATA
Source organism: bacterium (assembly GCA_043817835.1). GTDB lineage: Bacteria > Elusimicrobiota > Elusimicrobia > Elusimicrobiales > CAZFMJ01 > JBDRGJ01. The sequence continues at coordinate 398 of JBDRGJ010000163.1, read as the reverse complement.
AGATGAAAATCAATCCTGTTCTAGATAGAGGAATTACTATGCTTGGCGGAACTGCTGTCGCCACATCTGTTATAAATTCAGTATCAGGCGGTACCATGGTGTCTGATGCATCAACCCAAATCAAGAAGTAAGATATGTTGCGCTGGGATTTTTTTAGGTAAAAGCCGGGGTTTTAGGAGGTGTTATGGAAAATGATATGCCTGACATGAATTTGCCGGAAGACAAGAAAAAGGAGAAGAAGGGATTTATCCCATGGCTCAGGGGCATTTTTGGAGGCGGGCGGGGAGGCGCCATGGGTTCGGCCGGCTCCGGTTCAGGAGGACTTTTGAACGCCAGCTCGGGAGGACTGCGTGCGGGAGGGGGGCTTCTGGGCGCCGGCTCAGGAGGACTGCGTGCGG
>JBDRGJ010000162.1:0-5242 GCA_043817835.1 bacterium | reverse complement strand
CAAAAAGGCCGTTTTAAATTAAAAAGACAGATAAGCGGTCTTAAAAACAGTAAAGCCCCTGACAATAGTCAGGGGCTTTTTTGGTTGCGGGGGGGGCCGCAATGACCTTTGCAGAAACCCACTGAATACCTATGAAAAAGAATTAACAATCCCCCCCCTTTTTTTATTCCCAGATTTTTTATAGATGCTAATGAGGTTCAACATCAATGATGTTCAATCTTCTAATTTTGGGATACTGCCATTAATATGAGCTTTAAAAATAGAAACCAATTCCTGAACTTCCTGAGAATTAAAAACCTTATCTTGTTTCGGCAAATAACAATCCCTAAATCTTATCGGATTTAATATCCATATATCCTTCAAAACACAATCTTCATCACGGGGAATCATGATTTCTGGGAATAGAACCACGGGCTTAATATTATTTACATTCGCTCCTTTCACATTTCTCAGGTATTCTTTAACCCAAAGAGCGCGGCTTTTAGCTTCCAATATCGGATTTGGCGCAGTCAAAGGGTCCGACCCTAAAAAGATAGTTTCGTCTTGATAATAAATTTCCTCATTGCCTTCTTTGTCGGGATTTTTAACCACAATAACATAAATCCCGCTCGGACCTATAATGAGAAAATCAATATTGAATTTATTTCCCGGCACATCATTAAAAATATGATAGCCATCCTTTATAATCGGCTCAATTTCTTCCTTTGTTTTTCTTTCGCCTTCAAGTCCCCGAAAATACGATTTTGCTTCCCCCAGAAGCCAATAAAAAATATATCCGCTCGCGAATAAGAGAGCAAACGCCATGCCTCCTTTATTCTTAAAAATCAGCAATACAATGGTAACAAGAAACGCGCCCGCCGCCGCGCCCAAATAAAAGAAGTTTTCTCTTATTTTCCATTCACACGACTGCCCCGCGCTCCTCAAAATCTCTTTTGCGAAATATATTTTATTTCTCATAGTTTTCCCCTTTGATAATTAATCAGAACCGGTACATTTAAAACTAAAAACCTGCCTTTGAAATTTATCTTAATCCCTTCTTTAAGAAAATTCCTGTAATTCCCTTCTCTTTTTTATCTCTTCCAACAGTCGCATATACTGGATATTCAATAAATTAGGCAGCCCACTTGTCCGCTGTTTTGGCGGAAGGGGCTGCGGCTACACTTTGAAATTCCTATACAATAAATTAGTCCCGTCCCGCCCCCTCCACTACGACTTCGGCGGGTTCGCCTTGTAGTATTGGCGAATATGGCGGGAGAAGCTACATTCTATTCTTTTGTTTCTACCGCTGTAGCTACGCGCCCTAAACTGGTTACACTTTGAAATTCCTATACATTTAATTAGTGAGATTAACAACCGTCCCCTTTAAGTCCCCCGAAATTGCTACCTCTCCCGGCCCTGACCTGCCATACACATGGATCCCCTTCTAAGCGCGGCCGCCACGCTCTATATTACGGAGTCCGCGGGTTATCCTCGTCTCCGTTGACATGTGTAAGCGCGCTTAATCTTCCCTCTGCCGTGTTGATAGTGTCTATTATTGTCTGCCATGATGGCCGCTGTCCGAAGGCTATGCTGGTCAGGAAATCCACATCAGTCTTGGCGCCCACTATGAAACTGGCGCCTATGCCGGTGGTTATGATATCAAGGTTCTTCGTTCCATTGGGGTCGGAGTCGGAGCGCTTCAGCTCGAAGTAGGCGCTGTTATAGTAGGCGTAAGTGGAACAGCCTCGGAAGAAGAATATCTGGTACTTCTTGGGCAGTGTCAGCGGCCGGCCGATTATCTGGGAGAGGTAGGTAATATTCAGATTGCCGCCCAGACCGGAATGCCCGTCATAAAGAAAGATATCGGCGGTTTCCATGCCGTGCGCGGCCGCCTCACCGAATTCCCAGCTATTGGGGTCCATGAGCCGCATATCAACCGAAGTGCGCTTGGCATCGGCAAAAAAGGAGAGCCTTTTGTGGTAGGGTTCGTCCATTGTTACCTCAAACCCGGCAGCGCACAAGCGCAAAAAAGCGTTCTGGAAATTCTGTTTACCGGCATCCTCGTCCTCGAAATTCTTGTTCACACTGGCAAGGTATGTCACCTGCAACGCTTCGCCGCCGCCGTAGAGCCTGGTGTATTCAGGGTAAGTGTCCCCGCCGCGTGTGATGTCTATGGGTTTAAGGTGTGCCTGCACGGTCACAAGGTCTTCGTCGTCGATTGGGCAGCCTCTCTGATAGGGGTTCCAGAAGTACCAGAAGTCGGTTTCTGCGTTGTAATGTTCATCGGTGCAGAGGTTCTTGCCGTCGGCAAGTCCCTTTTTGTAGATGGTTACAGGGTCTTTGGGCAGGACGAACTTTATGCGCTGTGGGCCGCTCCCGCTGAGCAGGGATTTGGAGAAGACCATGATGTCGTCGTATGAATAGCTGATCTTTGTATAGTTTGCGTAGTGCCCGCCGCGGACATTTTCCGCACCCAGCAGATTCACGGTGTAGGCGCTGGAGGGAACGCCGGGGTTGTTCACAAAATCGGGGTGCGTAGTGAAGACCCCAAACATATGCTTTAGCTGCCAGTCGATCAGTCTGGAGATATACTTGCGCTGTTTTGGGTCTGAAAGTATCCCTGATACCGGGCCGGTGTAGGTGTAGTTCTTGTAGAGTAAGTAGGCTGTGAACTGCATGATGGCCTGACGCGAATCGGAGCCGTACCACTTGCCGGGGGGCGGTTTCGTTGCGGAAGAATTTTCGGAGATGTCAGGGGTTATTGTCGTGCTTTGCGCGTCGACAAAGGCATTAATGTCGGAAGTGTTCACGGACAGGTTGAAGCCGTCGACAGCGGCTACGCCGGTCATTAAATCCTCAGCCACGGCGTCTCTAAAATCGGTCGGACTGTTTGTGGCATTCTTATGGGTCGTCATCCATAAAAACACCGGAACTAAAACTATTGTTAAACCAAACACCACTTTTGCCTTCATAAATACTCCTGATGTTAAAGGGGACAGTCTCTCGTCCCCTTTTAATGACGGGACTTTTTATCGGGAACATTCCGGAGCCGAAAAATCCTATCGTTTCAGCAGGGATTTAAAAATCACATTTAATTGCCTGGCGTCAATGAATGTTTCGGGGTCCATTGTGATCACCCGCGGATCATAGATGATGAACGGATGCATCTGTTCGCCTCCGACGCCGCCGTGCTCGGATATAAGAGTGTAGTTAAGATTGTAATCCAGCGTTTTCCCGTTCTCGTACGGCGCCAGAATTACCAGGTCCCCAGATTCCTCAAGCCGCATGTAGTTCGTTATTTGAACAGATAGGATGTTCAGGTTCATTCTTTCATCAAGGTACTGAGCGAGGGGGTTTTCTCCGTCAACAGCGGAAAGCGCCCCGCCGCTGATGACAGCCCGGCCATTCCTTGAAGCAAGAACGATATCGTTCTCTTTCCTCGCGATCACAGCCCCCACACCCGCGTGGTTGGCAAGCTTTGCGATAAGACCTGGATGCCTTTTCTCTATTTCGGCGGCGCCAAGGTGCCCGGTCGTGTTCCTTACATAAATATTGCCCATTGAGTAGACAGGCGCGAACACAAGGCTACCGTCCTTATACCCTGCATCCGCATCCCTTCCGAACTCGTCCAGAACTTCCTGCGGTTTTTTTCCGAACTTGCCGATAAAAGTTTCCGACGGTGTCTGGCCGTGGTCGGAAAACACGAAGACGCGCGCGCCGTGCTGTTTGGCAGTTTTCATTATCCTGCGCAGGTTTTCATCTATTTTGTCCAGCTCGCCGAAAGCCTCCTCCGATGAAAAACCGTAATAGTGGGCTTTTTCGTCATAGCCCGAAAAATCAGTGTACACCGAGGGTACATTATCGCGGATCGCTTTTCTGATGCCCTCTGTCGCGACTATCGCGGCGAAATTGCTGAGCATGGACACATATAAGGGCGCGTCCTTGTCTTTTTCCGTTTCATATCCCTGCGTTGCGAAGTCTTTCTTCATCTGCCGCCAGTCTTTCCAGAAAGTGATAAGGGGAAACCGCCCGCTTGACAGAAGGTACGGAATGCCTTGCCAAAGCTGTTTGGCGATGGAGAAAAATGTCCCGTGCTTTTCTATATCCTCGTCCATCCATACCCTGACATTGACGCCCTCTCCGCCCCCTCCCGAAAGTTCGCTCAGGAACACCCTTCCGCCGTACAGGAGCCCTTCCTCGGCCGGCACATCTTTCTCGATAACCGCTCCCCCCACTTCGCTGTTCTTGGATTTACTAAACCAATCATTGCCCGGCAATATTCTGCCGAAAAATATCTGCGACTGGACGGACATAGTGACGGTCGGGATCCCGCAGAAAAATGTGGAAACACTGAAGCCTCCGTTCCGAACCATCTCCGCGATATTTTTCGCGCGCCCTTTCGATATCGCTTCCATCAACCTATTATAGGAAAGTCCGTCTATCTGTATGAGGACCAGCGTTCCCCTATCGGACGGCATGGGCGGGGTGAAATCCGTCGCGCCCGCCTTAAGGGCAGCGGGTTCCGCAGGGAGGGATTTGGAGGGGCGAAGGTTCTGGGCAGCTGCGGGCGGCCGCTCCGTTAGCGCGGACATATCCGCACCCCCGTCAAACACAGCCTGCAATTTGGAGCGTACGGCAAGCGGATCGTCGGCGGCTTCGGCCTCCGAGGCGGATGCGCCGCCGGGCGCTTTTAAAACCGGTTTTGCGGGTTCTGTGGATGATGAGATCGGCGTTTCTTCGGATTTGCCTTCGGAAAACTCTTCCAATGCGCCGAAAGCAGGGGATTGTTCCCCCGCATCGCCGATAGCGTCGCGCAGGTCGCTGGGAAGCTGAGGCGCGTCCCCGCCGTGGCACAGGGTGTTCTGGATAAAGGATGCGGCCGCCAGCATTGCGGCCATGCACGCGATCCAGATATATTTCCTATTTTTCATAACTCTATTTCCCTCCGCAACGAACAAGAGGCGCTACCGACAGCCCGGAAAGAGCGAGCCCCTGTATTAGAAAGTATACTGCGAGCGAGTTAATTTGTCAAGGGGAGTAAAAGGGGATGTTCGGCCCGGTTCCTTTTCTATATTTATAATCCCAAACATCCTTTCCAACTTTTTTATAGAACCTTCTCCCGTTAAAAAACTGCCATTGAAATTTATCTTAATCCCTTCTTTAAAAAAAATTCCTGCATCTAGTGTAGTGCGTCCAACACTTCTTTACATTTAAATGCTTGTTTTTACCCCGTGGGTTGGGTAAACTTGGTTGTAGAAAAAAC
>JBDRGJ010000161.1:0-8011 GCA_043817835.1 bacterium | reverse complement strand
TGAACCTCTTAACCCTTGAACCCTTCAATCCCTGAACCTTTTAACTGTGACCCTAATCAGTTTTGATATTCATGAACCAGTCAACTGTATACGATTCTGCGGCAGCACCTTCCCCCCTCTTCGGTGAACTCCGGGAGTTGTGGCGCTACCGCGAACTTTTGCTCCAACTGATAGTCAACAGCATAAAGACCCGCTACAAACGCTCTTTGCTGGGTTTGGCCTGGACCATGCTGAACCCCCTGCTTCATATGGCTGTTCTGACCGCCGCTTTCTCAACCATGTTTCGCGGCTCTTTGGTCCATTACCCCATCTACGTCCTGACCGGATTGTTATGCTGGAATTTCTTCTCCCAGACGACCACGCATTCAATGGGCAGCCTGGTGTGGGGCGGGGGACTTGTCAAGCGCATATATATTCCGCGCACTATCTTCGTATTTTCAGCAGTGGGCAACGGCCTGGTCAATCTCGGCTTGTCCATGATCCCGCTCCTGGCCATCATGCTCCTGCTGGGGCATCCCCTCCGCACGGTCGCCTGTTTCATGCCGGTATCCATACTCTTATTGACCGTTTTTGCCTTGGGCATCGCACTTTTAATGTCTGTCCTTGCTGTTTTTTTTGCCGATGTTATAGAGGTGCATCAGACAGCTGTCCAGATACTCTTCTTCCTCACACCTATCATGTATCCCAAAAATATCTTTCCCCTGAAATACACATGGTGTCTTGATATCAATCCGATGTTCTACTTCGTGGAAATATTCCGCGCTCCCATTTATTCCGGGGCACTGCCGGAAAGCCGCATTATTCTGACTGCCGCGCTTTTTGCGATTTTTTCATTCGCTCTTGGCTGGTGGGCATACACAAGGAAAATGAATGAATTCGCATACCGCCTCTGATCCGCAGCCGGTCCGCTCTGAAAGTATGGCGCCGGCCATACTCCTTGAAGGGGTGTCGGTAAGCTATCGCATTCCAAGAGAGCCCATCCGCTCCTTTAAGGAGTATGCGATCCGCTGGTTGAAGCAGGAAATCGCCTTCAACGAGTTTTTGGCGCTTCAGTGTGTAAACCTCGATATACGGCCGGGGGAGATATTCGGCGTAATCGGCCCCAACGGGGCCGGCAAAAGCACTCTCCTTAAGGTCGTTTCGCGGGTCCTGCGCCCGACTGCCGGCCGCATAAGGGTAAATGGCAGGGTCGCCCCGCTACTCGAACTCAGCGCGGGTTTTAACATGGAGCTGACAGGCCGGGAAAACGTATTCCTGAACGGGGCAATTCTGGGCCGCACCAGGAAAGATATTACAACGCGGTTTGACGACATAGTCGACTTTGCCGGGGTGGGCAAGTTCATCGACATGCCCATTAGAACTTATTCAACGGGCATGGTGACCCGCCTGGGCTTTTCCATCGCCACCGACGTGATGCCGGAAATACTGATAGTAGACGAGGTCCTGGCTGTGGGCGACGCCGAGTTTCAAAAAAAAGCGGTCGAACGCATCGGCACATTCAAGACGGCCGGGGTGACCGTCCTGATGGTTACGCATAACCTCGAATGGATCCGCTCCATGTGCCACCGCGCCGCTTGGCTCGCGCACGGCCGGCTACAGGCAATAGGTCCGACGATGGAGGTTGTCAACCGCTATCAGGCGGCGGTCGGGTCGGCCGGTACCAGAACGATATAACACGCATTTAAATCTGCACGAATTTTATGGCAGAGAAAGGGCGGAGATTACCGCCATTTTATGAAAGCTGCCCTGCGTTTTAAGACATCTTGCGCCAGCCTTGTTTCCCCTTCGGCCGCATAAATACTCTCCAATTCGGTCCATGTAGAAGGACGGAAGGGATTCTTAACCGCTGCTTTTTCAATCCAAACCGCGCTTTCCAGCAAAACTGCTCTGTCTTTTCCGTGCAAAGCTTCAGCAAAAAGCATTTTCCCGCGCAAAGAAGGGACAAGTGCATTGTCCGGATCCAGCCTGCCGGCATCTTCCAGATTCTTGACTGCTGACTGCTTGTCTCCGGCCTCGTAGGCCGCTGTCGCGGCAATTGTCAGTTTTTGAGTCCTCCAGGCGACTGTTATCCAGGAAGCGGCCCAGACAGCCAGGGACAGGAGAAGAAGTCCTGCCGGGATGCGCCAATAAAAGGAAGAAAGGGTAGGGGTGATACACCCTCGCAAAGCTACGGGTGCGAGCGGTTCCCCAGAGTGGCCCCTGTCCGGCTCGGGGTAGAGGGTAGAGGAAGATTTGGTGTTTTTTTGGGCGTGGGAAAGGAGCCAGCAGAAAAGCCAGAAATTGGAAGGTATGGAAAAACCGAAATCCACCAGAGAATGCAGAAAAGCCGCCAGCACAGCCCACCTCGCCGGTCCTTTCATATGCTTAACAGAAAAAAATATTATACCGAACCAAAGTGCACCGCACATCAGACCGTTTTCAGCTAAAAACTGCAGAATATAGTTGTGGGCGTATAGACTGGCCATGCCGCCCTTAACCGGCAAGTGATAGGCGGGAAAAACATAGGCAAAGGTTCCGGTCCCGAAGCCGAGCGCCGGCCTGTCCAGAAACATTTTTAAGGCGCTTTCCCACCAGATGAGCCGATCCGATATGGAAGAAAAGTGATATTTCGTTAAAACAACAGACAGTCCCAGAATAAAAACAACCGAGAGCGCCGCGCATATCCCGGTAAAATGCCTGCTGCCCGCTGATTTTTCATTGACGGCAAGCGCCGCTGTGATAAGCAGGGCCATCCAGGCGCCGTAAGAGCCGGACCAGAAAAGAGCAGGGAGAGAAAACATCAGCAAAGGCCAGTCTTTCCATAAAAACGCCAGCGGGATTGCCATCAGGAGAAACGATGCGTAGGCATTCGGATTCACAAGAGAGGCGGAAGGCGAAATTTCTCCATAATAAAATTTCTGGTACCAGGCCAGCGCCAGCAGCACCCAGACGCAGATTCTGACCGCCGTTGAAACCAGAGCCTTCTGCTTTTCTCCCAGCATGGGCGCCGCTGCGATGAGCCAGAGCCCTGCAAGGAAATTCCTCCACTCGGGCATGGAAAAAGATTTCAGCGGACCTGCAGAAGATGATATAAATGACAAAACTGCGGTAACGCAAAGAAAAAGATTCAGCCTGGAAAAGAGAACGCCAGGCAGAGAACCTTTATAAAAACAATAAAGCAGCCATAAGACAGAACCGATAAGCAGTATGAGGTGGATCAAGGTCTGAGCCCAGAGGTCCCAGGCCCCGCGAAGGATAGGGGAAACGGCAACAGCAGCACAAACGGAAAAAAGGAGCATGGATTTAATCTGAAAGTTTCAGTTGGACGGCGGGATTTGTCGTGCGATGCTGGAATATTTCTATGCCTGCCCGTCGGCTGTGTGGAGGGTAAAATTTCTCGCACATGTCAACCGATATGCCCTCCAAATTTCCCGTCGAACTATTCTCAGCCTAGCCCGCCTCGGTCCCTGTCTGTGCTGACGCTTCGTCAGGCAGGCACGCTCCAACTGAAACTTTCAGATTAACAGTAAAAAAGGCGCTTTTAAAAGCGCCTTTTTCACTGAAAGTTTCTGTAAGCCGACGCTTTTAAATCTTTATCCCTCAAGTATCCTGGGAGTCACGAATATCAGGAGTTCGCTGCGGTCCCGGGTGATGGCTTTCTTCTTAAAAAACCATCCGAGCAGCGGGATGTCTCCCAGAATAGGTATCTTATATGTATTTTCGGTGACGGTGTCATAGATGAGTCCCCCTATGACTATTGTTTCCCCGTCGCGTATCATCACCGTGGTATCGGCGCTTCTGGTATCGATCCCGGGCGCTCCGCCGGCAACTGCCTCATATTTTACTGACGGCTGGCTTACCGTGGGGTTTATTTTTAAAGATACCCTGCCGTCTGCATTGACGGTCGGGGTAACCTTAAGCATTATTCCCACTGTCACATATACGACCTTCTGTGTTATGGTCGGCGGCGTTGATGCCGATGTCTCGGTGGTGAGGTACGGTATCTGGGTTGTGATATTTATATTCGCTTCTTTATTGTTTAAAGTGGCGACCTTGGGATCAGAAAGAACTTTAGCCCTTCCATTCTTTTCGGCAATCGTAAAATCGAATTTTGAGATATTGTAATTCTTGCCGATTCTTCCGAACCGGAATGTCCCGTAAATATTTGTCGCCTTAAGATTGCTGGTGTCACCGCTGAATGTATTAACACCGGACGCTGATCCGGAGGCGGACCAGTCTATGCCGATATCGAGGGCTTTGGTGAGGGAAACTTCAACGAGCTTGGCTTCAATGAGCACCTGTTTGGGTTTCTGGTCAAGGTGCTTTATCAGTCTGGCTACGGATTCCAGACCGCTGGGCGTTTCGGTTATAAGAAGAGCGTTATTGCTGGTGTCCACGGTGCAGAATGCTTTTCGTCCTTCCGCAGCCGTCACGCTGTCAATCTGAGCTTTTATCTCTTCGGCTTTTACATAGTTGAGGGGGAAGATCTGCGTAACCTGAAGAGCCTGGGAACGCTCTGCTATCAGTATCTGGGGAGGGGCAACGCGCAGAATATTGTTGCCGACCTGTTCTGTGGACAGACCTTTGATGTTCAATATTGTTTTAAATGCCTCGTCAAAAGGCACTTTGTTGAGACGCAGGCTTATTGTGCCTGTCACGTCGGTGTATATTATGTTTATTCCTATTTTTGCGGCAAGCATGTTGAGCACGTCCCGTATATCAGCCGAGTCATAATCAATGGAGATGAGTTCCTTGGGAAGATTCGCCATTATTTCGCCGGACCGCACGGTCGGCTTTAACTGTTTCTTTTTTTTTGACCGGGATGATGACCGGAGCCGGTTTTTTGGTTTCTTCAGAAAGCATTTTCGGAGCTGTTTCGGCTGCCGCTGCCGTTGCGGCCGCGGGCTCGGATTCCACGGCAGCAGACACATCAGCCGCATCCACGGGCTCAGGCTCGCCCGGCAATTTCGTCGCGGGGACAACAGGCGGGGAAGCCACTGGAGCATCTTTAAGGTCGGCTTTCGGCGCCGGTGCGGGTAATGCACGGAGGCTCACCTCCAGTTCGCTTCCCTTCTGAACTATGTCGTATGCCGTCTTTTTAGCCAAATCGAGAACTATCCGGGAGATGCTTACGGGACTATTCTGATACTGGGCGGAACGGACTGTTTTCAGGAACTTCCCCGCGCCGGGAATCGTTTCCCTGGCCTTTACTTTGGAATCCAGCAGCTCCACTATCAGACGCGGCGGGACGCCGGTTGTAAAAGCATTGTAGCGGACCTCCCTGTCAGTGCGTATCACAACGGCATCGGGGGCCACTTGAAGGGATTCCACCATGGCAAGCTCAGCCGCAACGGCAATGGTGCCTGGCGCAAAGTTAAGAATTGCTATTAAAATAGAAATTATTTTTTTCATAATATACCTCTTCATTTTTCCTGCTTTTCGTGCAGGGTAAACGGCTGGATATCCTCTTCCGGAGTGGAAAGAATCACCTGCTTGCCCTGTATGATGCCCCTGACCCCTTCCACCGGCTTTCTCTTGATGTCAGTCAGCCTGCCTCCGGACAGAACATAGCCGAGGCCGCTGTTCGGGTTGGAAAAAATGGCCTGTTTTCCCCTGGAATCTTCCATAATGCCGGTAAGGATCAGATCATGAATGTTGAATTGCGTCTGCTGGGCTGCGGTCTGCTGGACCCTGATTCTTTCACCGCCTATGCCTGTAGCCGGCACGAAGGGGTCCCGCAGGTTTTCGGTGCGGTAAAATTGTTCCACCGTAACGGTGACAGTGGACAGGGCTGTCTGGGCCGCCGCTTTGACGGCTTTAGGGTCGATGGCAGCCGGTTTATTCTCCTTGCATAAACCCGCCGCGGAAAAGCAGGCCAGTATTATGCCTGCGAACAGAATTATTTTTATGTCCGGGAATTTTGACATTCTCATTCTCTGATCGCCTTCTTGCCCTGTCTCCATGGTCATGTGTTGTACATGTAGGCTATCACCACAAAGGATGCGGAGACGGTGCTATCGGCACCCGGAGCCGCAGACATTTGCAAACCCTGAGTGCTGAAAATTCTCTCTGAAAGTCCAAGCGCGGTCATAAATTTGCCAAGGGAGTGGTAAGTCCCTCCCGCACTGATCGCATAAGAGACCTCCGTAAAGTATTGTTTTTTGGTGACCGACTTGGGGACAAGGCTGTGTATCTCCACTCCGTATTTGCGGGCCATGTCCGTGAGCGTATAGAGCAGATCAGGGACATTCCTGGTTCTGGGGAGACGCCTTTCCGCCGCCTCTCTCTGTAATTTAAGTTCAGCAACTTCTTTGCGGAGTTTTTCCAGGCGTTTTTCCTGCGCCTCCGCGGATTGGATGTCCCTTTCAACGGATTCAAGCTTTTTCCCGGCTCCGCTTATTCTTATGGAAATAGGAGACCAGAAATATTTAAAATAGCCGAAAATGAAAAATCCGGACAGAAGCACAATTCCGGACAGAATCTGTATCTGTTCCTTGGTAAGTTCCGGCATCTTGAACTTTTCGGCCATGTTTTTAATCCCTTAACGCTTAGGAACCACGTATACCGCTTTAATCGGGAAGCTGAGTGTCTTTCCTGTGGGTCCGGCCGTTATGTTTATGCCGCCCAGCTCCACGCCTGAGTATGAGCCTGAAGTCTCCAGCGTGTGCAGCCATCCCGCCAAATCTTCGGTCGAACGCGACATCCCGCTTATGTTGAAATCAACGGTATTGCTGTCCCTGGCCGACGTCCGTAACGCGGTGAACCACACAGAACCCGGAATTGTTTTTGCAAAATCCTGAAGAAACTTAGTGTAGATGAGCCGGATTTTCCCTAAGGCATTTATTGCATCCAGGTGGGCTTTCACCGCCGCCCCCTCGCTTTCCAATGCCTTAACCTGGTTCAATACTTCCTGCAACTGTTTAAGCCTGGCCTCTTTCTGCTTAAGTACGGCTTCAATACGGGTTGCTCTGCTCATATGCCAAAATGAAATCATGGAAAGCAGTGAAATAACCAGTATGCCGGCAGCCACGGCCTGCAGTATACGGTGTTGCTGTTTCTGCTTTGCCAGGAATTCCTGGGGGACCAGGTTGATCTTGATCATTTCAGCCCTGCTCCCAGTCGCCTGTTTGCCTGAGCGCCAGCCCTGTCGCAACCGCAAGGGTGGGCAGTATTTCCTTCGGAATATCCTTCCCCTGATTTTCCATGAAGGAAATGGGGTTCATTATTTCGACCGGGACCTTAAACTCCGCAGAAAGGAATTGGGAAATGTTTCTGAAATTCGCCATTCCTCCGGACAGAAGTATCTTTCCTATGGAATGCTCGGCGCCCTGGGAGAGGTAAAAGTCAACGGAACGGGAAATCTCCCCTGCCAGGTCCCGCAATACTCCGCTGGCGGCCTTGGAAATTCCCAAAGCCTCTCTGTCGTCGGCCTGTATGGCGGCCTCTTTTTCTTCGCTGGAAATGAGCACGCCCTTTGTCTTCTTCGCTTCCTCTGCTTCGGCGAGATCGGACTGCAGGACCTTCTGTATGGCTTTGTCCATGGTGACCCCGGCTATAAAAATGTCCCTTACCACTTTTGCAACCCCTTTTTCCAGTATTGAAAGATTCGTCACCCTGTGCCCCATATTAAGGAAAAGCAGGGTATCGGCATCCTGACTGCCTCTGTTTTTTTCATATACAGTTTCCAGCGTGAAGGCGTCCACATCTATGATCAGCGGCTGGAGCCCGGCCGCGGAAAGAATATCCATGCGGTCTTTTATGATCTCCTTTTTTGCCGCAACCAGCACCGTCTCCATCTTCTTCTGCCCCTCTTCCATGACATCGCCCAGGATGTGGCAGCCGAGGTCCACTTCCTTAATGTCGAAAGGTATGAAGGGCTCCGCTTCCACCGGCAGGGTGAAAGCCAGTTCCTTTTTGGAAAGCTTGGAAAGCTTGACGTAACGCACTATGACCGCGTTGCCGGAAACCGAAGTGGCCACGCTCTTCGCCATGATGTTGTTTTTCTGAAAAAAATCCCTTACCGTCTGGGCGG
>JBDRGJ010000160.1:0-2089 GCA_043817835.1 bacterium | reverse complement strand
GTGAACTCTGCCTGCCCTGTGGAATCAGCATTTTAACATTCCTCTGGGGTGAGAGAAACAAGACCCTTTTAGGGTCAATATCGAGCTACCCGTTTTACGGGTAGTAGTTGACTGGTTTTCGCTTGCTTTAGAAATTATTTTAAAGCAATCTGCCGGGAAATCGAATTAAACGATATATATTGACATATATCACATCGCCTGATAAAAGCACACCATGGCTGTATGACATGAAAAGAATTTACGACGAGGTCACGAGATGAAGCGTACGAGAACCATCATTACGATTTCGGAACAGGAAAAAAGATGGCTGGCCGCATACAGCGGGCTCCACGGCGTTTCCTTGGCAGAAGCCGTCCGCAGAGGCATCGCCTGCCTGAAAGCGGCGGAAGGCGATACCTCATATCGGAAACTCGTGCAGAACACCAGGGGAGTCTGGAACCGGGGCGACGCCCTGCGCTACCAGGATGAGATTCGCTCGGAGTGGGAAAAACCTTCATGTTAGAGCGGTTGCTCGATTCCGTCATCCTCATCGACCACCTCAATGGCGTCCCACGGGCGACTGAATTTCTTCTTGCGCTAGATCCGGCGAAGACGGCCATTTCGGTGATTAGCTATGCCGAAATTCTGACGGGTCTGGATAAGGACGGGGAGAGGAAAGCCCTGCCGCTGCTGAGCAGTTTCGAGATACTGGGGATCGATGCCACCGTGGCCGAGAAAGCCGCCGCGCTCCGGCGGCAGCACGGATGGAAGCTGCCCGACGCCTTTCAGGCCGCCATTGCCGTACTCCACGGCGTCAAGTTGTGCACCCGCAACACCAAAAACTTCAATCCGCAGAAACACCCCTTCGTCGAAATCCCCTATCTTCTTTAAATGAAAAGGATAAATGAATTTCAAATTTTTAATCGAGAGGAGGAATGAACTCGCTATTGTGGTTCAGAAATATTTCATGAAATTTCACCCCGTTTTCATGAAATGGTCAAGCGGAATCCTGAAAAATCCTGTTCATCCTGTCAATCCTGTCAGAAAGACCCGACTAAAATCTGAAAAGGAGGTCCCATGTCCCGTAAAGCGCTTCTCATCGGAATCAACCACTACCGGATGCCGGGCGTCGATCTTCAAGGCTGCGTCAACGACGTCACCAACATCCGGGACATACTCCTCAAGTACTTCGGTTTCGCAGTGGAAGATATCCGCGTCTTGGCGGACGGCCGCGCTACCAAAAAGGCCATTATGCAGCGGCTTGAATGGCTGGTGAAAGACGCCAAAGCCGGAGACCGCCTGCTGCTGCATTTCCCAGGCCATGGCTCCCAGATCCGGGACCGCAACGGCGATGAACTGAGGGATCGGCTGGACGAGATTCTCTGCCCCCACGACATGGACTGGGATGGGACCTTTATCGTCGATGACGAACTGGATGCCTTTTTTTCGAAGCTTCCCAAAGGGGTGCGCCTGGAGGTGCTGCTGGACTGCTGTCATTCAGCTACCGGCATCCGCGAAGGGACGGGGCTGCGATGTCTGCCCCCCGAGCAGACCATAAAGGCCCGTTTTCTGCAGCCACCGGTGACTGGTATTCGGACGGACATCGAAGAAAAAAAACCATCTGATAAAAGCGATGAAGTAGTTTCTTTGAAAAAAAATTACTATTATTTACTTTGACTACAATTCCTTTGATTTGTCAGACGAGGCTAATTCCGAACTTGATAAAATTGTAACAGTTTTGTCTCAACGTCCTGATTTGAATGTTTTGATTAAAGGGTATACGGATAAACCCGGAAATTATAGTTACAACATCAAACTGTCCGAATTAAGAGCAACCGGCGTAAAAAACTATCTTGTGAAAAAAGGGTTAAACCCCTTTAAAATTGATACGGTAGGCATGGGACCGGATAAAGCGATTGATGATGGGGGGTATGAGAAAATGAATCAAATGAATCGTCGTGTTGAAATCGAGCTTAATTAAAGGAGCGCCGGCAATATGGCGGAAAAAGTATTTGTAAATTCTGAAAACATTGCTACATTTCAATGCCCGCAGGGATTCTTTAGAGATTTACCTGGGATAAGATTGGTTCAGAGCCAGCCTGTGAGCCCT
>JBDRGJ010000159.1:0-8720 GCA_043817835.1 bacterium | reverse complement strand
AAAAAGAAAAGCAGCAAAAGAAAAAAAGGAACGACCGACGACGGACATTTCCTCTTCTCGACGGAACGGACTCGTACTATTTGGGGCTCATCTCTGGATTAGAATATGCTGAACGCGCGGGGCTTTTATCTGGAAGTTTTTTCAGAGGTTCAGAATGGCATAAACCGGTATCCGAGACCCGGATCGTGCGAAATGTTGTCGGACAAAGTCTGCGGCATTTTCGCTTTTATCCCTGACATCACCTCTTCAAGCCTGACCGTGCCGTCCTGGTTGCGAAGATATCTGTGCAGTTCATATTCCGGGACCGGCCTTGGCGACTGTTCGGCAAGTGCATAAAGAAGCCGGAATTCATCGTTCGTGAGATTTTTTACGGACGAACCGTTGACGTAAATCGTTGAATTCTGCCTGTCCAGAAGGGTTGAGCCCAGCCGTATCACTTTTTTATCAAGTTCCACTCTGCGCAGAAGCGCCATTATCGTGGCCGTGCAGAGGTCGAAAGGGCTGTTTTTTGAAACAAAGGCATCGGCTCCCGCATGAAGAAGACAGATCCTTTCCGATATCGTATCATTCAATCCGAATGCAACCACCGGCAGGGACTGCAGGTCGGCGTCCCTGCGGACTTCGTGGATAAGTTCGCATGCGTTTGTTCCATGAAGATTCGTGTCCAACAGAAGAAGATTAGGGGCTTCTTTCCTGAGTTCTCCCATGGCCTCACGCATCGTGCAGGCCGTGCTAACTCTGTAACCGCATTTTTCAAGAATATCCGCGTGTGTTTTCAGTGTGACCGGAGCGCCTCCCACCAGTAATATGTTTGAATACATTCTTCCTCCTCTAAAAAAACAAAAAATATTCGGGAAGCCGATACCATGAAGTCACATAAAAGCATAGCAAATGCCCGCACAGAGTTGTCAATGGCGTGTTTCATCTCGTTGTATTGGACTTGGATAAAATGGTATATTACCGGACGGTTGCGTATAGCATTTGGCCGGCCGTTCTTCCTGGGTTTTTAAAATCCTTCTTTGGAAAATCGGTAACAAAAGGCGCATACGCAGGAGACGGGATGCCGTCTTCGTGCGCATGTTTTTGACAGGCAAATGTAAGGTATACGGAGGACGAATAATGAATATTTCAATGAAAACCATGCTTGAGGCCGGAGTCCATTTCGGCCACCAGACCCGCCGATGGAACCCCAAAATGGCGCGTTATATCTTCGGCGAAAGGAACGGTATCCATATACTGGACCTGCAGAAAACGGTCAAGGAAATCAAGAAGGCTTACGCCTTCATGAAGGAGAACGCCCAACAGGGCAAACGCATTATTTTTGTAGGCACCAAGAAGCAGGCCAAGGATATCGTCAGGGAGGAGGCCGCCAGAGCCGATGTGCCCTGTGTTTACGAAAAATGGCTGGGCGGAACCCTTACAAATTTTGCCACAATACGCAAATCCGTAAAGCGTCTGGAAGAGCTGGAAAAGTGGGAATCTGACGGTGTCTTCAATGTGGTCTCAAAAAAAGAGGTCTCCCGCCTTACCAAAGAGATGAATCGCCTGAAAAAACTGCTGACCGGCATACGTTCCCTTTCCCAGTTGCCCGAGGTCATGTTCGTCATAGATCCGGTGGAGGAAATCGGCGCTGTAAGCGAAGCCAAAAAACTGGGTATACCGCTTGTGGCTGTCTGCGACACGAATTGCAATCCGGACCTTGTGGATTGGCCGGTGCCGGGCAATGATGATGCGGCCCGTTCAATACGGCTTTTCTGTTCCGTCATGGCTGATGCCGTGATAGAAGGACGGCAGAGCGCCGATGCTGACCGGGCTCAGGCGAATCAGCCGGCTGATGCAGACTCCGAGGTCCAGGCCTTGGAGAGTCCCGCCGATGTGCCCCCCCCCGGCGAACAGCCGAAGGAGGAGATTACGGATAAGGAAATACCCGCCCCGGTCCATCCTGAAGCGTAAGCCGGGACATGGTTTGCCGGAGCGTATTTTTTCGGCTGGCGGAAAATCTCTCAGCAAGGAGGCAATTTATGGCGACAGTGGAAGTCAACAGTGAGATGGTCATGGCTTTAAGGGCCAAAACAGGCTCCGGCATAATGGACTGCAAGCGCGCCATACAGGAAGCGGGCGGAGATATGGAAAAAGCCGCCGAAGACCTGAGAAAAAAAGGCCTGGCTGATCTCGCAAAACGCGCCAGCAAGATTATGAAGGAAGGGATAGTGGCGGTGAAGATTTCCCCGGATGGCAGGATCGGCGTCATGGCAGAGCTTGACTGTGAAACGGATTTCGTTGCCCGCAACCCCGAGTTCAGGGCTATGGCGGAGACCATCGCTTCGGCCATGCTCACCAATGACTCAATAGGCGATCCGGCGGCGGACGCCGCATTGATAGACAGCGTCACGCAACTGGCGGCAAAGATGGGAGAGAATATACAGCTCAGGCGCGGTGTGCGCTACGGACTTACCGGCCCCGGTGCGATAAATTACTATCTCCATACTGACATCAAAAAAGCCGCGCTTGTCGAACTGGCTTTCGGCGGCGACAGTACCAAAGCCGGAGATGAACTCAAAAATATCGCACGGGAACTGGCGCTTCAGGCGGTGGCCATGTATCCCCGGTGGCTGCGCAGGGAAGATGTGCCCGCCGAAGTCATTGAGAAAGAAAAAGAAATTTACAGGGCCAACCCCCGTAATCAGGGAAAGTCCGCCCAGGCCGTGGAAAAGATGCTTGAAGGGAGGATAAAGAAATTCAGCCAGGATAATTGTCTTTTGGAGCAGGCCAGTGTGCGGGACCAGAAGCTCACGGTATGCGCCATGCTGGACCAGGTTTCGGCCAGGCTCGGTGCATCTGTCACCGCAAAAAGGTTTGTCTGCTATCACGTGGGAGTTGAATGAAATGAGGCGCAGGGTTTTGCTCAAACTTTCCGGCGAGTCGCTTCAGGGGCCTGCCAGCAAAGGTATCGATCCGAAGGCGCTGTTGCGCATAGCTGATGAGATACGAATGGCCTGCGTCAGAGGCGTGCAGATTGCTGTAGTAATAGGCGGCGGCAACATCTGGCGCGGAGCCACAGACAGCGGAGGCATGATTGATCGCGTTACTTCGGACAACATGGGCATGCTCGGCACAATTGTCAATGCCCTCGCACTGCAGGACGCACTTGAACACAAGGGCGTTCCCACACGCGTACAGACTTCCATAGAGATATTGCGCCTTGCTGAGCCTTTCATCCTCCGCAAAGCCATACGCCATCTGGAAAAAGGCCGGGTCGTGATTTTCGCCGGAGGCACCGGCAATCCTTACTTCACGACCGATACCACGGCCGCCCTGAGGGCGGTGGAGATAGGCGCGGATGTTCTGCTGAAGGCCACCCAGGTGGACGGCGTATACACCTGCGATCCCCGCACAAGCAGGAACGCGAAGCTTCTCAGGCATATCACTTATATGGATGCCATAAGTAAACGTCTGAAATTTATGGATACGAGCGCCCTTACCCTCTGCATGGATAACTCTATACCCATAGTAGTGTTCAACCTGCATGTTTCCGGCAACATAAAAAAGGCTGTGAGCGGGGCAACGGTAGGCACGCGGATAGTCTCCTGATGAAAACAGTAATACTTGGCTCCATCCAGAGGCACCTGGCCCTGGCCCAATGGCTTACGGAACAGGTCCCTGCCGTGGAAAAGGCAGCCCGCCTTTTTACCGGAACCATTAAAAAGGGAAACACCGTATTTTTCTGCGGAAACGGCGGCAGCGCGGCGGACAGCCAGCATCTGGCGGCAGAAATCGTGGTCCGCTTCAGGAAAGAAAGAAAAGCCATGCCGGCCGTATCCCTCACCACGGACACCTCCATACTCACTGCCGTTCTCAACGATTATGGTCCGGATAAAGTCTTTTCCCGGCAGTTGGAAGCATTGGCACGCAGGGGAGACCTTCTTGTGGCCATATCCACTTCGGGAAACAGCGCAAACGTGCTTGCGGCTGTCAGGAGGGCCAAAGTCCTGGGTGTCAGAACTCTTGGATTGCTCGGCGGCAGCGGCGGCAAAATAAGGCAAGCCTGCGACCTGAGCCTTGTGATTCCATCTTCCGTTACGGCAAACGTGCAGGAAATGCACATTCTCATAGGCCATATCTTCTGCGACCTGGCTGAAAATAACTGAAAACAGCCGTTGCCTTCCGCATGATTCCCCCAGCTGTTCCAAGCAAGACGGTCTCAATTTATATATAATTTTTCCAGTTCTTCCGAAATACAGGCGGCCTTGCCGCATGCCGCCGGCACAGCGTCAAAAGGAGGCCCAATGGAAGCTGAAACCGGAGTCAATCAATTGATTTCTAAGGTGGAGTCGGGAATGCAGGAAAGAGTTGAGAAGCTTAGGAGGGAACTTGGATCTTTGCGCACCGGTAGGGCCAATCCGCAGATACTCGACTCCGTCAAAGTTGAGTATTACGGAGTGCCGGTTCCGTTAAAGCAGGTTGCTGCCGTCACTGTTCCAGAGCCCAGAACCCTTGAGGTCAGACCGTGGGACATTACCACCCTTCAGGACATATATAAGGCCGTTATGAAGACCGACCTGGGAGCCTCTCCCGTCAACGACGGCAAAGTAGTCCGTATCAGTCTTCCTCAGATGACGGAAGACCGAAGGAAGAACATGGTGAAAACCATCAGAAAGATGGGAGAGGATTATAAGGTTTCAATACGCAGCGACCGGCGGGATGCGCTGGAAAAGATTAAAAAAGCCCAAAAGGCCGGTGAGATAACCGAGGACGATATGACCCGCCTGGAGCAAACCCTGCAGAAGCTGACCAATGTCTGGGTTAACAAAATAGATGATATTCTATCAGCGAAGGAAAAGGAAATACTTACTGTCTAAGCGTTTCCGTATTCCTACTGTGTCTAAATCATCACTGAATATGCGTGTTCCGTTAATGCAGACCCGAAAGGAAGGGACAATGCTGCCGGATGGAATGGATTTGGGGGAAATACCGCGCCACGTGGGAATAATAATGGACGGCAACGGCAGGTGGGCCGGACAGCGGCACCTGCCCCGTATCGCCGGACACAAAGTAGGAGTCGAATCGGTAAGAGCGGCAGTGAAAACGGGCCTGGAATTAGGCGTTGAGGCACTGACGATTTACGCTTTTTCCACCGAGAACTGGCTGCGCCCCAGACTTGAGGTCGGACAGATCATGAAGCTGCTGATCATGGTTCTGCGTGACGATGTCATGGAATTAAAGGCCAACGGGGTCAGGCTGATGGCAAGCGGCAGGATATCGGATCTGCCGAAGTCAGTCAGGGAAGAGCTCCGCTCCAGCATCAAAATTCTTGAGGGCGGTAAAAATCTGGTGCTTAACCTTGCTCTGAATTACGGCGGAAGGCAGGAGATAGTGGACGCTGTCAACATGCTTATAAAGGAAGGCGCCGGGGAGGTCAACGAGAAAATGATATCCGGCAGGCTTTATACGTCCCCCCTGCCTGATCCGGATCTGATAATCAGGACCTCGGGAGAGATGCGTCTCTCCAATTTTCTTCTCTGGCAGAGCGCCTATTCGGAGTTTTACTTTACGCCTTTGCTCTGGCCTGACTTCCGCAGGGAACAGTTTATCGAGGCATTGCGGAGTTACCAGGGCCGCAAGCGAAGGTTCGGCGGAGTATAGCAAGAAGCAATGCGGGAAACATAAGCAACTTAAGCAAACAAGTAACAGCGATATAATTAGACGGGGAAAGAGAAGCAAAAATTAAATTAATTTAATCGTTGTCTCTTGTTTTTCTCGCATTGCTTGTGTTTCATGTGTTGCGTATTAATTTTATGCTTTTACCGAGAGTATTGACCGCATTCGCAGGCATTCCCGTCATTTTCATCCTGGTGCACCTGGGAGGGTTTCCCTATGCGGTTTTCATAGGCGTGGTTATACTGCTTTCTCTTCATGAATATGCCCTGATATTGCGTCTTGGGGGAAAGCATCTGCAGATATTTCCTCTCTACGCTCTTGGCCTGCTGCTGGCCGCGGCTTCCGTATTTGACCGATCCCCGCTGCATTCCGCGAGTGGAGATAATTTCCTGCCGCTTGTCTTTACCGTCACCGCCATCACTCCGCTGGTTTGGGAAATATTTTCCAGGAGACTTTCCATGGAAAGGGCGGCTTTGACGCTTTTCGGTGTTTTCTTTATATCATGGAACCTGGTCCATTTTGTCCATATAAGAGATTTGCGTCCCGATGGCGAGGCCCTTACATACATGCTGCTGGTTGCGGTCTGGATAATGGACACCGCCGCTTATTTCGCGGGCAGATCCTGGGGAAGGAACCGCCTTGCCGAACTGGTGAGCCCAGGGAAAACATGGGAGGGCGCAGTTGCCGGCTTCGTGGCTGCAGTAGTCAGCGTTCTGTTTTTCAGAATGCTTTTTCTCAGGGACGCCATGTCCCTTAACGCGGCCCTTGCCTCCGGTGCCGTCATAGGAACGGCGGGTCAGTTATCCGATCTGGCTGAGTCTGTGATAAAACGCTGCGCCGGAGTCAAAGACTCATCTAATCTTCTTCCCGGGCATGGAGGCATACTGGACCGCTTTGATTCCTATATTTTTCTGGCGCCGCTTCTCTATTATTTTTTGGTGCTTGCCGGATAAGCACTTTAGGCCACATGAAAAGGATAGTAATACTGGGCTCCACAGGTTCCATAGGCGTCAATGCGCTCAGGGTGATAAAGCACCTGGGGCCGGATTACAGCATACTTGGACTGTCCGCCCGGTCCAACTCGATTGAACTTCTCAGGCAGGCCATGCTTTTCCGGCCAAAATGGGTGAGTGTTTTAGAGCCTTCTGCTGCGGCCAAAATCAGGGGAAAGCTTCCCAAAGGGACTATTCTACTTTCCTCCTCGGTTGAAAGCCTTATGGAGATGGCGTCGCACCCTGATTGCGACCTGGTCCTGAACAGCATGGTGGGTTCTGTGGGCTTTGCTCCTCTGGTTGCGGCAATCAAGGCTGGCAAGAGCATTGCGCTTGCCAACAAGGAGCCCATGGTTATGGCCGGGGAAGCGCTTATGAGAGAAGCGAGACGATGGAACGCCTCAATAATACCGGTAGACTCCGAGCCCTCCGCCATATTCCAATGCATGCAGGCCGCCCCTGACCGGAGTGGTAAACTGCCGCTCTGCAGCGGCGGCATCCCATCCACATCCGGTGAATCCGGGGAAAGTCATGTATCCAGAATTTTTCTGACGGCTTCCGGAGGGGCTTTCTACCGAAAAAAAGGTTCCCTCGATAAGGTGACGCCCGAACAGGCACTTGCCCATCCGAACTGGAAGATGGGTCCCAAGATAACGGTGGATTGCGCCACGCTCATGAACAAGGGCCTGGAGGCCATAGAGATAATGAATCTTTTCTCCCTGCCTCTTTCAAAAATTAAAATTCTTCTGCATCCCCAGTCTATAATCCATTCAGCCGTGGAATTCCCGGACGGTTCCGTCATGGCGCAGATGTCATTGCCGGACATGAAACTCCCCATACAGTATGCCCTGACATATCCGGAAAGAAAAAAAGGCACGGTTAAACCCATGGATTTTTTTTCGATAAGCCGTCTCGATTTTATCCGTCCCGACACCCGCAGGTTCCCATGCCTGGGGCTGGCCCTTGAAGCCGCCCGCAGGGGTGGTACGTGTCCGGCGGTCCTCAATGCGGCCAACGAGGTGGGCGTGGATGCATTCCTGAAAGGCAAAATTCCGTTTACCGGCATAGCCCGCGTAGTGGAAAAAATGCTGCGGCTCCAGAATTCCTCCTCCCCCAGTCCTTCGCTGGCCGAAGTCGTGGAAACCGACCAGTGGGCAAGGGGTAAGGCGGCGGAAGCGGTTGAGCGCATGCGCAGATTCGGCCCAGGCAGGCGAACTTTAAAGCCAAAGGCAGGGTAATAAGGATTCTAAAAAGGAAAGAGAAAACAATATGGAGTATCTGAACCAAGCTGTTGAATTTCTGCGTTCTCCTGCCGCGGTAATCGTCACGTTCGGGCTGGTCATATTCCTGCATGAGTTCGGCCATTTTATCGTCTGCAAACTTTCCGGAATAAAGGTGGAAAGATTTTCATTCGGCCTGGGGCCGGAGATGACTGGGTTTACCCGCGGCGGGACCCGCTATTCCATAAGCGTCATCCCGCTGGGAGGCTATGTCAAACCTGCCGGGGAAAGTCCCGAGGAAATGACCGGCGATCCCGGGGAGTATTTTGCCAAACCATGGTACGTGCGTCTGGCTGTAGTCGTAGCCGGACCTTTAATGAATTACCTGCTGGCGTTTCTTATTTTCACCGGTGTCATATTCCTGGCGGGACAGCCGGTCCCGTCCCGGATGCCGGTGATAGGGGAGACGATGGCGGGCTATCCGGCTGCCGAGGCCGGGATTAGAGCCGAGGACAGGATATTGAAAATAAACGGCGCAGCCGTGACCACCTGGGAAAACATGGCTTCAGTCATCCACCGTTCTCCAGGCAAAAAGCTTGCCGTGGTTTACAGCAGATCGGGCATCGAACACACGGCAGTGCTGGTTCCTGTTAAAGACCCTTCAGGGAAAATAGGGCTCATAGGCATATTTCAGGGTGTGAGCTATCAAAGTATGGGCTTTATCAATTCCGTGAAGATGGGAGCGGGCCAGTGCTGGTACTGGACGACATTCACGTTCACCACCCTTGCCTCAAAAATTTATCACAGGGAAAACCCTGATCTGGCTGGTCCCGTGGGAATAGTCACGCTT
>JBDRGJ010000158.1:0-4661 GCA_043817835.1 bacterium | reverse complement strand
GAAATTTGAATGCTTCCATAAACCCAGCCCGCGTGTTTACGAATGTGACGCGGAAAGTTTTACCCCCTTTGACCAGAAGATATTCCTTTGGGCCGATTTTCTCAGCCTTATGCTCATTAAGGTATCCGGTGAGGACGACTTCACTTGTGTACTCGTTAGCCACACCATTGACATAATCGTCACCTATCGGAATGGCTCCGTCCCCAAGCGCGACGAATATATGCATCTGCTCAAGCTTTGCGGGCGCGGCGGAATCTTTTCTCCCGCGGATTCTGACGGAAGCATCGCGCCCGGCACGCCTGGCTTCAATGACCGCAGGCTCGGCAATACCCGAATCTGCGGTGTAATCAGACAGCACTTCGATATCAACACCCTGGTCAAAATCTATCTTAAAGTCTTCCGCCTTTGCAGGAGCAGCGCATGCCAGACCAGCGGCAACTGCAAAAATCGCAGAAAGTGTGGATATTTTTCCGACAATTCTCATGGATTGTGTCCTCCCCAATAGCACACAAGAACAGTTTAGCACCGGATAATGCATTTTCCAAGAGTCAAAGGGGAAGAAGGGAGGTAAGCCCAAAGACCTATAAGCTCATACGCGGGTATGCATAGGAGATGAGGGTACACAATCTGAAAATCCCGGCAAGTTTTCCCGTGAAAATGGAACAGAAAGTTTTAAAAAGACAGGCAGAATACAAGGTAAACTTTTTTAGTCTCAGGATTGTGTATCAGCGAGGAATTGACCGGGATGGAATAAGTTTCGGAAATTTTTATTTTCCTGGACAATGTGAAACCCAGGTTGATCACGCCTCCTGAACCGCCGTAATAGCCGACCCATCCATCCTCTCTCTCCGGATTATCCAAAGCCGCGCCCAGGAATATCCTGATATCCACGGCCGTGAAGGATATAGGGTATCCCGCCTCCAGGTATTTTGCATAGTAAGGGTCTCCGTTCGGCCTGGTGCCGTCGGCCCCGTGGACATTCATGGCAAATAAAAGCGTCGCCGGAAAATTTTCCGTGCCGTTATATCTTATCATGCCCTCGATGATATGCTTGGTCTCATTCCGGCTGTAATTAAAAAAATTATTTCCGACTCCGTCACTCAAAAAATAATAATCCACAAAAGTCATGACGACGGAATCCCATGGAACGCATGAAATGTAAAAATCGGCCCCCTCGCCGATACTGCTCGGGTGTATGGCATGCGAGGCAAAGGCCCCGACCGCCAGACCTGCATTGCCGAAGGAATATTCAATCGAGGGCTGGACATGGGGGAAATTGCCTCCATATTCACGTCCCCTCCAGACACGCCTGTTCACGACATGCGTATTAAAGCTGAACCCGGACGTTTTTCCCGATTCCAGGGCATGCAGATAAAACGGAAAAACATGGCAAAGAAGAAAAAGAGTAAGAAATCTCATCGGTTTTCAGCTGACAGCGTCTGCCTGCATAAATCTATAAACCGGTCGCACCAGATACAGGATATGCCTCCAGCTTTTGCCCTTTCCATGAGCGCCCGGTCCGAAGTCACAAGAACGGTCCTGGTTTCCTCCGTTTTCAGAAAGGATGCCTGTTCCAGCAAAAGCTCATCGGCCCTTTCCCCTTCTGAAAAATAGAGTTTTATGTTCCCCGGGTGGCAGCGACCGGGATTCCTGTAGGAACCGTCGAAAACGACCCTGAAGGAAGAAGATGCTAAGGCGCCTGTCCCGGCAGCACGGCCCAGCCACTGCAGAAAATCGGCAGTTTCCGCGTCGTCAGCTTCAGGGAGGCCCCCGGACCATGAGCTTCTGACCAGGTTGGAGCCGTCTATGCAGTAAACAGTAGGTTTTGCGCTCAGCTTTTTAGGCATCTTATTAATGGGATGTGAGAAGATTGTTTTCACATCACTTCCTGGCAGGAAACGAAAATTTTTTCACAAAAACTTATTATCGGTCGTTTTTATTTTTTCAGCCTTTCTTCTGCATTCTGTCTTCTGACTTCCGTGTTCTCCTTCGCCTTTATCTTTGCTACCTGACTCCTATCGCCATTCCTTCCCCAGTAGGTATCACTGCGCAGGAGGAAAAGCTGGCTGTGTCCGTAAGGATGTGGAAAAATTCCCTCATGGCTCTTATGGCCTGCGCATCCTCACCGGCGGCTTCCTCCAGAGCATTGAGCCTGCCGCCAAGAAAGGCGTTGTCCGCAGCCATTATCCCCCCGCTTCTGAGATTTTTGACGGCCCACTTTATGTAGAAAGGGTAATTGACTTTATCGGCGTCGATGAAGCAGAAGTCAAAGGGCCCCAGTTTGGAAACAGTGGAAAGGGTTTCTAAAGCATCTCCCTCCATTACGGATATTTTTTTTGAAAGGTTGGATTCCCGGACGCACTCCATGGCTACTCCCGCATTAAGCGGATCTTTTTCCAGAGTGTATAGTCTGCCTCCATCAACCAGCCCCCTGGCTATCCAGTGGGCTGAGTAGCCTCCGAGCGTCCCTATTTCAACGGCTTTTTTGGCCTGACAGGCTTTTGCCAGGCACTCCAGAATCCTTCCCTCCAGGGCCGAAATCTGTATATTCCCGAGACCCTTTTCTTCCGTTCTGGCAAGGACTTTTTTCAGGTCGGATTCCTCCCGACCCACGCTCTCTTCGACATAGCGGATGATTTCCGGAGTATGCCACTTTTTTGCGAACATGTCTCTGTTTTTTTTCATAGTATTAATGTAATCAGTTTACGTCTCCCAGATAAGCCGGCTGCCTGTCTCCGCCGGCTTCGGGAATAAGTCTTTTGAGAATCGAAGGATAAATCCTTACCGTCTCCAGACGGTCAAATTCCACCCACTCGACGCCGGTCTGCGGCCCGTCGGGGACAGGACCGTTCTTTATGCCGCCATCCCCCCTTATCAGACACATGAACATAAACTCCACCTGGTGCATGTCACGGTCGCATCCGGCGAACTCGTGATTTCTGCCTATGTATTCTCGCACGAATTTCAGCGGCCCCACTTCCACGTCGGCCGAAACTTCTTCGCGGCACTCTCTTTTGAGCGTGTCGGTAAGGGTTTCGCCGGGCTTCTGCCCCCCGCCGGGCAGGAGGTAATATATCCCCGAACTGTCTTTATTGGCAGTAAGCAGGACTTTGCCGCCCCTTATTATAAGCGCCTTCGCGGAATTTCGCGTCTCATTCATTTCCAGCAGTCCGTTATCACACCGGAAGAAGCTGCACGGCGAAAGCAGACTCGTTGAGCACCATATTCAGGGAACATCCCTGCGCCTCCCCCACGGCGTGATTGGATTCCTCCAGAACGCCGGCCCATCTGCGAAATTCCTGCGCAGGCCAGCAGAGAATTTCAATCCTGTCGCCCTCTTTCGTTATCTGATCCCTGACTGCGGCTCTCAGACGCAGCCCGTCTTCACGGCTTTCCTTGAGCACCACTATTCTCGCTTCGCGCAACCGCCGGGAAAGCTTGGAAAGCTTATTGACGGTTACGTTTCCGCATTCGACCCAAAGGCTGATCCTGCCGTCTTCCCCGGTCCCCATCAGGTCCGGAAGAAACTCCATCCCCGAGAGCGCGGGATCCCTGGGCCCCACCCCCACGGCAGGCCTGTATTCCCAGAAAAGCATGCAGGCGGAAAGCCTCAAAGCAAGGTGTTCGGCCGTTTCCTCCTCCTTGCCGGCGAGCAAAACCCTGCGGGTCCCACCGTTTATATGCAGTTCACAGCGGATTTTCATCGGTCTTACCGAATGGAAAGCGGTGCAGAGTGACTCCCGGCAAAAACTCCGGATCCTGCGGCGAATACCCGCCGTATCTCATGGCATCAATTTTACAGTATTGGGCCGGTCATTGACAGCAATTTTCATAATACGGCATAATCAACACAGGTTCACATGTCGCCCGTCACCAGCCAATAATCTGAACCGATGTCACCGCTGTGTGTTTTTTTCTTGTACCTTACGAATGGTGACCTGTGACCTCGCGATATACATCAATTATGACTCCCCTGGGAATACTGAGCAAACTTATAAAAGGGCTGACGCAGGAGACCTCTCCATCCCAGTTGGCCGGCGGCCTGGCGCTCGGCGTCATGCTGGGCCTGGTTCCGAAAGCCAATCTTACGGCACAACTGCTTCTGGTCTGCGTGATGGCCTTGCGCGTAAACGTGCCGCTTGCCCTGGCCGCGGCGGGAACGGCCACGGTCCTGAACCCCATTGCCGATCAGATCGCTCATCCCCTCGGTTTCTGGCTTCTTACAAGCCCCTCACTGTCCGGCATATGGACTTGTCTTTACAATATGCCGATTGTCCCCTGGACCGGCTTCAACAACACCATAGTGCTGGGCAACCTTGTGCTGGGACTGGCTCTTTTCTTCCCACTTTACCTTGCCGGAAAAAAAATCGCGCTGATTTTTGAAAGCCGCTGGAAGGAAAAAGCGGTAAATTCCGAAATTATAAAGTCACTGAAGCACAGCTGGCTGCTGGAGTGGTACTTCCGGTATAAATAGATGATACGTTGATAGGATGACCGTGGTGATATGTAAAAGCCCTTGCTTATCAAAGTATAAACTTATCACCATATAAACCGACCTTTATGAGATGGTCCTATATAATATCCCGTCTGTCCATTCTGGCATTCATTTGGGCATTGTTCTTCTTTGCATTCGATCCTGTCATTAAGTGGGGGTTACGCCG
>JBDRGJ010000157.1:0-8128 GCA_043817835.1 bacterium | reverse complement strand
GTCTGCTGCTGCTGAAGCAATCTCCGCGGCCAGGCTGGCCGCATCCCCGGAGAATCCGGCGCCCGCCAGGAAGGCCCTTGCGAAAAGGTTGCGCAGGTCCCTGAGCATGACCGTGACATCGTGCCCCTCCGAGATGAATTTTCCGAATGCCCCGTGCAGGGCGACGCCATCCCTTTTTAAAACCGCAAAAGCCAGTTCCCGCAGGATCTTATCCCCGGCATGGCCCACCAATTCCGCCACCGTTGCGGCATCTATTCTGCCCGTTGAAAAGGAGACGGCGCGGTCAAGCAGCGTGAGCCCGTCCCTCATGGAGCCGGCGGCCGCTTCTGCCAGCGCTGCCAGCGCTTCAGTCTCCACGCTGAGTTTTTCCTTCGAAACCACTTCTTTGAGCCTTCCGGCTATCAGTTCCATGGTAAGCGGCTTGAACCTGAAACTCTGGCATCTTGAGATTATGGTGGCCGGTATTTTGGACTGCTCGGTGGTCGCCATAATGAACAACACATGCTCCGGCGGCTCCTCGACCGTCTTAAGGAGGGCGTTGAATGAGCTCGACGAAAGCATGTGAACTTCATCCAGAATGAAAATTTTGAACTTATCGCGGCCGGGGACCAGGGAAACGGTGTCTATTATCACCTCGCGTATCTTGTCGACCTGCGTGTGGCTGGCCGCGTCTATTTCCAGCACGTCTATGGATCTGCCTTTGGCTATCTCCAGGCAGGAAACGCACCGGTTGCAGGGTTCGCCGCCGGTCATTTTGCCGCAGTTGACGGCCTTGGCGAGCAGGCGGGCCATGGTGGTTTTTCCGCAGCCCCTGGGACCGAAAAACAGATATGCATGGGCTATTCTTCCGAGTTTAAGAGCATTGGAAAGGGTTTTAGTGATTGAACCCTGTCCCACGATGTCGGAAAAAGTCTGCGGTCTGTATTTTCCGGCCAGGTTTTCGTATGCCATATTATTAAGTCCCCAGTTGCAAGCCGCAAGTCACAGGTTAAAGCAAAACTGCGGCGACAGGCAATATGCTGATAAGGAATGGAACCCCACGGGCATCCTGCTTAGCTAAAGCTACGAAGGATAAGTGCCCGTGCCTGCACGCCGAAGTGCCTTACGCACGTAGGCGTGGTTCCTAACAATACCCGCCACTACAGCATCGGCGGGTTATCCGCCGGTCTATCGCTTTGCGGTGACATCTCCATCCTCCGTAGCAGTGCTACTGCGGAGGACGGGCGCCGAAGCGCTGACGCATTCATCGTCCGACGCCATAGGCTTTGGCCGACGGCGTCCACGTGCATGCACGTGGTCTTCCCTGCCCGACAGCCGTCAGGCGGGTGCGAAGGCGGATAAACTTCAGGAATTTTTCCGTGTCACCGTATAATTTTTAAACCTCTGAATTTCTTCCCATCAATCCCGGCTTCTCGCCCTTGTGTTGCATGGTCCTGACGGAAGCGTCCAGACTGAGTTCTCCCGGGCCGATAGCCATAAAAGTCACAAGTCCGCCCATTATTGCGCCGTTCCGCAGAAGATTCATCGTCTGATCAGGCGCCAGATTGATAACCAGGGCCGTAAAAAAAGTCACGGCCGAAAGCATGGCCGCACCGGACCTTGTTCTGTAGCCGAGCACCATGGAAAAACTGCCGGCTGCTGCGAAAGCTATGACTGCTCCGCAGAAGACGGACGGCAATGGAACGCCGAAGTCGCGCAGAACGCCGCAGTAGCCGCTGAAATTGCCCAGTTGTCCGAAAGCCGAGGCCAGAAAAGGAAGGGCGATAAGAATCCGGCCCAGCATCAGCAGAAGCGAAGCGGTGTACGGAAACACGGGATCCGGCGGATTTTGATTCATGAGGGCAAGTTTCCAAGTCACCAGTCACCAAGACACCGGACTGGTGATTCAGCATTCTGCAATCCGAATTCCGGATTTCTGACGGTTTTCAAAACCGCAGGGCGGCCCCGAGAGAAAAGAAGTTTTCCTTTTCTGCTCCGCCGCCGGGATCATAGACTTCCGCGGTCCCGTTCAGCTGCAGCATGTCCAATCCCACCGAAGCCCCCGCCGCATAGGAATCGGAGTTGGGCTGGGAAAGCTTGAACTGCGTATGGGTATATGAAAAAAACGGCCGCACCACCGGCATAGACGCCCACTCCGCGCGAAAGTTCCAGCTCTGGGAAGGGAATCCCTGGATTATGGCTGTCATGCCGGCCAGGGCCGTTCTCTGTGAAACGCGATAGCCTCCGGAAAGCGTCTTATCATAGCCGCTCTTTGTGTACTGCCCGCTGACATTGGTGGAAAGGAATTTCGCGCCTGCGAAAACGAGCAGGTCGGTCTGCCCTATGGCTGCCTCAGAAGGCCTGATGGCCCTCAAGGCGTTGAGTTCGTCGGTATGGGCTGTGTGCCTGATTCCGGCGCCGACATCGACCCCGGCAAGGCCTTTCCCGCGCGCCGCTCCCCCGCCTGACTGGGGACCGGCGATTCGCGACTTTTTACCGCCGGATGACGAAAGAGAGAATGTTATGTCCGCTGCCGCGAACCTGTTGCCATAGCCGTCTTCCTTTGGGGTTGCCCCGGCCTCCGCGGAAATTCCATATGCCGCGGCGTCATAGCCTCCCCGCACGGCATAAGTTTTGTATTTTCCTTTTACGATATCCGACTTATAAAAGCTTAACGAAGGCCTGAGCCACAGCCCGTTTTCGGAACCGATTATCAGGTAGCCGGAGGTTCCCCTGTAATTATGTCTGCCGAAGGTCTGCCCGAGCCCTCCGTTAAAATACGCGCCGGCGTTCAAAACAGCGGTCATTAAAACCGCAACAGCCGGCATGATTCTCCTTTTCATTTTACCCTCCATTCTTCAGATTCACAGTTCAAGGGTTCAGAGGTTGGACAACTCTGAACAGTGAACCGGAAACCTTTTATCCGCAACAGAAGCGGACCGGTTCCTCAACCGAGGAATCCGGGCTGATGTCCATTATACGAAAATTGGGAACTTTTCCGGCAGAAAAAAAGCCCCCCGATATCGGGGGGCTTTAAATGCAATCCCACAGACAGACCCCGGTGTCAGGGGAAATCCCCTGGCAACTCCGCCATGTCTGGCGCTTCGGAACGGCCCATCAGTGCTTTGGCTGTTTTGGCGCTCTGCTTGGCAAACTCACCGGCCCTGGTTATGCCTGCTCTATTGTTGCCTATCATCCGCATGTACCCCTTGGTGCCTTCACCCATGTGACTCATCCGGATATCCATGCGGATCAAAGATGTTCCCTCATTTATAGGCGCGGCCTTGGAGAAGAAAGGGCTGTTTTTTTTCCACCATTCGTTTTCCCTTTTTTCATCGTCGGGCCTTACGCCCATGACGTCCTTTATCCTGTTCCTGACGGACGAACCATCCGCAGGACCATACACCAGCCGGTCCAGTATTATTCCAAGATTTGCCCTGGCATTCTGATGCTCTTCCATGGATTTGGAAGTAGCAAGCATGCCGAGCCATGCATCCATCTCCATATTGGCATCGGAAATAACCGTGGAAGCGGTCTCCAGTGTCCTGTCATCATGCTGCAGAGCCCTTGCCACCTGGCTGACGCCGGTCTTCAGGTAAGCGGAAACTTTCCTGGTTTCAGTCGCCATGGCATCGGCGCGCTTGACCAGAAAATCGCCGATATCGGCCTGGCACCTGGCAAAGACCAGCGCCTTGGCGTTGCTGTTGCCGGGAAAGCTGGAATTGGCTTTCTGCACCATGTTCTCTTCGTTGCAGCCTTCTACGACCTTCTCGAAAGCTTCCGCCGGTATTCCCACTTTAATAACGGCTTTGGCGACCTGCGCATGGGAGTTCAGGAGTTCCTGAAAAACCGGATTTACGCTTTCGAGGAGACCCTCGCCTCCTGTCTGGATATGCCCGGGCCACGCGTTCGATGCGGTGGCTAAAGGTCGCA
This sequence comes from bacterium, assembly GCA_043817835.1. Classification (GTDB taxonomy): domain Bacteria; phylum Elusimicrobiota; class Elusimicrobia; order Elusimicrobiales; family CAZFMJ01; genus JBDRGJ01. Next base: position 4,216 of record JBDRGJ010000157.1, on the reverse strand, counting down.
GCTTGGACATGAATTTCCTGCTGAGCCTCACCGCTTCCTGCAGATTTTTAACGACCCCGGTCTTCATATCGTTCGTGAGCTGCGCTGAATTGGGATTCAGAGCCCGCAGATTCGCCGCGGCCCGCTGCGCATAATCCTCGACCGCGCCAAGAGCCTGCTCGACCGATTCGTGGCTGCTGTCGGCTTCCGGAGATGCCGGATCAATTTTTTCAGCTTTATATTCGGTGCCATATGTGGGCACGTTTGCTTCGCCGCACACGCAGTCATGCTCGGCAAACTCCCCCTTTTCTTTGCCCGCCGTCGAAGTCTTATTCTTAACCGCTCCATAAGTTTTGCACAGGTCGGCGGGAATTACATTGGGATATTTCGCCTGACATTCACTGTTGCCCCTGCACACGGAAGGCTGCCAGCAGTATTCAGGCTTCGGCGGTCTGTCATTGAACGTTTTTTTCGAAAAATACTGCATTGCCGCCAGCGGCACGGCCTGGATGGCGCCGTTGGCTATCTGCTTCCATATGTCGTACTTCTTAAAAAACTCCCACTCCAGCGCCTTCTGCATGCGCATTCTGGCGGCCATTATTTCAAGGGATTCCCCGGAAATGCTTTTGCTGTCTTTTATGCTGTTCCCCGAGGACTTGTTTTTTCCTCCTCCCCCGCCGACGTCAATTCCCATTCCTCCCTCCGCATCTCCTGGAGTCACGGATTCGGCCGCGGCCCTGTCCAGCGCCCGCACGGCGTTGGATTCGTTCATGCGGCTGGCGGCTTTTGCGCTTTTGGATTTCAGCCGTTCAAAAGCATCACTGTCCGAACTTGTCGGCGCAAAGGTGGCTGCGCCCTTATAATCGGTCGCAGCCACGGGCCCGGCCGAAGATTTGGAAGCCGATTTGGACGACGCTTTTGCCGCTTCCCTGAGCATTTTTCCGCCGGAAAGCGAGCCGGAAGAGCCTCCGCCTCCGCCTCCGCCAAGCATGCTCAGACCTCTGAGCGCGCTCTGCATCCGCTTCCTGGGCTTAGGGACTCCCACAGTGCTGTTGGCCTGGGAAAAAGCGTTTTTGGCGGATTCCCGCATCGAGTCCCTGAGGCCGCCGGACTGCTGCGCGGAAGTTCCGGCTGCCGCCGGCGGCTTCATGGCGGTGCCGCCGGGAGCTATGATAAGCGATGCCGGGTCCCGCACGCTCAGCGGCGTGATGATTTCCCCCCCGGGAGTTTCGCCCGGAGCGAAAGAACCGGTGCCGGGCTCGTAAACCCCGCCCGCCGCGGAGTCTCCCCTTGAGCCGAAGCCGGGGGACAGGGCAGCGTTTTCCGAAGAAGGCTTCATCATGAAATGCTCGGCCAGAGGGGCCATGAGCAGGACAGTTATCCCCGCCCCGACCATAGCCAGGTCTCTTCCGGACATTTTCCTGAGGCGCGCGAGCAGCCCGCTTAAGGATGACGAAGCAGAGCGCATGTCCGGCAATCTGCCTAAAAACGAACCGGTCCTTTTCCCGGATGCGCCTAACCTGGCTCCGGCGCTGACCGAAGGAAGTCCCTTGTCATCGCTGTCGTTATCCGTATCCATAATAAAGCCTCCAGATTTTCAACCAAACCTTCAAAAGGAACCATGTACCTTTTGGGCTGTGTCAACCGGTCATTGGCTGTTTATGCCGGCACTTATCATCATAGCCAAAAGGATGGCAGACCCCGCAATCGGTCCCCCGACAACTAATCCCAGTGCAGATCCTCCGATAGCTATGGCAGCCCCTGCCGTACCGCCGATAAGTTGTCCTATCAGCATAGCCGCGCCGGATATCACCATACCGGTCCCTATAAGCGCGCCTATGCCGGTAACTATCAATACAGCGCCGATCACCATCAACGCAATCGGCACAATAAACTTCTTGAATTTGTCCCACCAGCTTACTTTACCGCTTCCCCCTCCATCGCAGACAAGACATCCGCAACACCCCAGAAGACATGGATTGCAACAGCATATCCACGTGACACGCTGGGGAGGATAGGCTTGGCAGTTCTTTGACTCAAAATTCACAAGGCATTTTGACTGCAATTCTTCAGAATGAGCTTGATAACTCTCGCAGGTGCTTTTCAGCTGGCTCAACTTGGCATTCCATCGACTCACCCATGGCTGACAGCAGGGATTCGGCTTTTTGATATTTTCAAGTTCCGCTGTCTGTTGCTCAAAATTATACACATCAAGGGATATTGCGGCATTCAGCGTTTCTTTGGCCTCTTTGCATATGATGCTATCTTCCAAAATCATTTTTTTGACTTGTTCTTGAAGAACCTTTTGCACGGCAGGACCCTCGGGAACTTCGGGAGGTTCTTCGCCAGGGGGTAATTTGACCGGAGGCGCACCGATAGCAGTTATTATCGGGACATCATTCATCTTATTGCCGTCATAATTTGAGCCTACGGAAGCCAACTTCCATTCCGGAGGCGAATTTTTGGATATGGCAGCGGACCCTGTCATGGCAAAGGTATCGGCAAGCTGAGACATAGAGCTGTCTCCGCTTTTCTTGATGGCCGAATTATAGGTCTCTTCGATCGTGGAAGGCTCCGCCCAAGTGAAGGCGGACACTTTCCCTGTCCCTGTAAAGCCCGAAGCCCCGCCTGGAGAAACCTTGCCTTTGAAGCCGGAAGAAGACTGCTTCCATTGCTTCGGGTTTGACGGCTTGGCAGGGTTTCCGATAAAAGGAATTTTTCCCGCAATGGAGGAAAGCGCTGCGGCCAGCGAGCTGCCCCTGTTATCCGCGGCCCTGGCAGCCTTGTTCGCGAACATACAGCTCCCGGCCGTAGGCGCATTCGGGCCAAGCGCGCTTTTAATGCCCTCCCCTGCGCCTCCTCCGGCTCCGCCTGAACCGCGGCTCAGCAGTCCTCCCCCTCCTCCTCCGGCCCATCCTCCTCCGGTCCCCCGGGCCTGCATATCACCCACATCGACGGCATCTCCGTCCTTACCCCCTGTTTTTTCGTCCTTCTTATTGATTATTCCTTTGACGGATTTGGAACCCGTAGCGATGGAAAGCTTACCCTGTTTTATATTAACCACTTCTTTTCCGCCGGTGACCAGCCCCACGGATTCCCTGCCTGAAGGAAGCTCGGATGATATGCCCTTGAGGAAATTGGTCCAGAAAGAATCCGCCTTTCCTTCAGCTTTGGCTTTATCAAAAATCGCCTTCAGCTCTCCGGAAGAATAGGAGGAAGCGCCCCCGCCGGCATAATCCGCGGGCTGCCATTGAACCCCTATGGCTTTGAAAAGTCCGGCCATGCCGGGAATGTGCAGGAGAGCGCCGGCCACGCCGCCTGACGGAGAAATTATAAAAACCGACGCGGAAAGAAGCGTGACCACGACAAGCAGGGGCACGAAAACATTTCTCTTCCCCAGAAAAAACAGAAGCGCGGCCAGCGCGGATTTTCTCTTGTGCTTTTCTATGAATTTGCTCGGCATAAGTTTATCCTGTGTCACCGGTCCCCCGGCTAGTGTGCTGGCGCTAACAGTCCTTCACATTTGAACTGTAGCGGCAGAGCGCCAGCTCTGCATTCTTTTGGGCAAAGCTTTCCGCCACACATCTCTGGCGGACCCGCCGAAGTCGTAGTGGCGGGCGCTTTGCGGCTACAAAATCGTTTTTTGTCACATGCTTTGTAAAGCTATTTATGACGCACTGCACTAAATTGCTCCGGGGTCAGGAATAAGATCGCCCGTTACTGGGGGGTTTTTTCTCTCATCCAACTCTCTACTTACTCTTTCCCGCTCTGCTTTCTCCGTTTCGATTATCTTTCCGACTCTTTGTTTTCCCAGTTCCACCTCCACTTCGACTGCTTTACCGACCGTTTCTGCCGCATTACTGACATTTTTATTGATCGTATCGCCGACCTCCTGGGCTTTGGTGTTGATCGTATTTCCGACCTCCTGGGCTTTGGTATTGACCGTATCTCCGACCTCCAGGGCTTTTTTGTTTACATCCCCGCCCATGCCCCAGAGACCACTCCAGGCTTCCTTGATTCCGTCTACGAACTTTTTCGGATTAGTCTTTTCAGCAGTCGCATCACCGCTGTTTATCGGAGCGTCGCCGGAATTGCCTGTGGATGCCGACATTGTCACTTCTGCTGGCTTCTGGTCCGCCGATGCATCGTCGGCAGGAGGCACTGCTGCTGGTTTGCTGCTGCTATTCTGGTTCTGAAGATTTGCCAAGGAATTAAGAACTTGCTGTTCCTGTGGGTC
>JBDRGJ010000156.1:0-8033 GCA_043817835.1 bacterium | reverse complement strand
AGCCAGAAAGACCCTTTTGATCCTACGGAAAAAGCGATAAGAGAGATGGGAGAGCATTATCTTCCCGGCACTGAACACCTGCACCGGGACTGGGAACTGGCAAGGGAATATCCGCTGTCCCGAAAGCTGCTTGCCCTTTCGAACGTATGGATTTCCAAAGACAGGGAGCCCCGGCAAGGCGCCGACACCACCCGACAGCGCCAAAGGCCGGGAGTGCGGCGGAGCCGAGGCTGCCGGGACGCAGGGCAGGAATTCGTAATAGCGGCCAAGGGCGCTCCCGAAGCGATAGCCGATCTCTGCCATCTGGACGCCGCCGCTTACGCGGAGATCGCCGACCAGGCCGACAAACTGGCTGATGAGGGGCTGCGGGTTCTGGGAGTCGCCAGTGCCGGGTTCAGCCGAGGGGAACTGCCGGGAGAGCAGCACGATTTTATTTTTAAATTTCTGGGGATGGTCGGTTTGGCGGATCCTGTCAGGCCATCGGCGCCGGAAGCGTTGAAAGAATGTTCAACAGCCGGCATACGGCTGGTCATGATTACAGGGGACTATCCGCGCACAGCATTAAACATAGCCCGACAACTGGGCATGTCCCTGAGCAACGGCATCCTCACGGGCCCGGAGATGGACTCGATGTCCGAGGAGGAACTGCGGAACAGGATAAAGAAAGCCGATATCTTCGCCAGAGTGGTTCCGGAGCAGAAACTGCGCATAGTCAACGCTTTGAAGGCCAACGGAGAAATAGTGGCGATGACGGGCGACGGCGTGAACGACGCCCCGGCCCTCAAATCAGCCAATATAGGCATAGCCATGGGAGGCAGAGGGACCGACGTGGCCAGGGAATCCTCCGCGCTGGTTCTGCTGGACGATGATTTTTCATCGATAGTCGAGGCAGTCAGAATGGGCAGGAGAATTTATGACAACATCAAAAAAGCCATCGCATATATCTTCGCCATTCATATTCCCATCGCCGGGATGTCTCTCATCCCGGTATTGTTCGGTCTGCCGCTGGTGCTCATGCCGGTCCATATAGTTTTCCTCGAACTCATCATAGACCCGGCATGCTCGACAATTTTTGAAGCCGAGGAGGCTGAATCGGACATAATGCAGCGCCCCCCCAGGAATCCGGCCGAACCGCTTTTCAGCCATACGACCGTGGGTCTGAGCATCCTTCAGGGCCTCATCGTGCTTCTCATGGTGCTGGCTGTTTTCGCGGTTTCCCTCTGGCGCGGCCAGGGCGAAGCCGAAGCCAGGGCACTTACATTCACCACCCTGATAGCCGCAAACATCGGCCTCATCCTCACCAACAGGTCATGGTCCCGTACAATTCTCGGTTCCATGAAAACTCCAAACCTCGCCCTCTGGTGGGTGATCGGAGGCGCCGCAGTTTTCATGGCTGTCGCGCTTTATGTGCCTTTTTTTCGGAATCTGTTCCGATTCAGCATTCTTCATCCGCCGGACATTGCCATTTGCTGCGTGGCAGGCATCCTGTCGATATTGTGGTTTGAACTGCTTAAAGTCTTCAATATCAGGCTGGGCAGGCATGTCCCGGGCCGACGCACCTGACTGCCGTGCCCTTCCGCCTTAAATTCAATTTTGTATAATTCCCTTCCCGGCTATTTCATTCAAGGAGCCTTAAAATGACAGGGTCCGAAGCGAGGTCCTCCTTTCTCGATTTTTTCAGAAAAAACGGGCACTCGGTTGTGCCTTCCGATTCCCTGATACCCAGGGGCGATCCGTCCCTGCTTTTCACGTCCGCAGGCATGGTCCAGTTCAAGCCCTATTTTCTGGGCCTGAAAACCGGCCTGAAGAGAGCCGCAAGCTGCCAGAAGTCATTTCGCACCACGGACATCGACAGGGTGGGGGTGACCCTGCGCCACCTGACATTTTTCGAGATGCTCGGGAATTTCTCTTTCGGAGACTATTTCAAAAAAGAGACCATAGCCTGGGGCTGGGAATACCTGACCAAAGAGCTTGGTCTGGACCCGGCCCGGCTTTACATATCCATTTACGGCGGAGGCAGCGCGCCCGGCGATGATGAAGCCAAAAAAATCTGGAACAGCGTGCTCCCGCCCGGACTGCGGACCGGAAGGATAAAGGCGCTGGGAGACGACAGCAATTTCTGGAACATGGGCGCCACAGGCCCCTGCGGTCCATGCTCCGAAATATACTGGGACCGCGGCCCTGAATTCGGCCATCCCGGCTGCTTCGGAGTGGGCTGCGACTGCGACCGTTACACAGAACTCTGGAACCATGTTTTCACGCAATTCGACAGGCAGGATGACGGCTCCTACAAACCGCTTCCCTGCAAGAATATCGACACAGGCATGAGCCTTGAACGTCTGGCCTTTGTTGTTGAAGGCAAACTCTCCCCTTTTGAAACCGACCTCTTCTCGCCCATAGTCAGCGCCGCGTCAGGCCTGCTGGGCAGGGCGCCGGACGAATCTGAAGAAGCCGCAATGGCCTTCCGGGTGATAGCCGACCATGCGCGGGCCTGCGTATTCCTGTCCGGCGAAGGCATAACCCCGTCAAACGACGGCCGCGGCTACGTGCTGCGCCGCCTCATACGCCGGGCTTTAAGATACGGGAGGCTTCTCGGCTGCAAAAACGCTTTTCTGCACCGCCTGGTTCCGGGGACCATGGAAATTTTCGGCAAAACTTATCCCGGACTTCCCCCCGCAAAGACGACGATTGAAGAGACAATATGCTCGGAGGAGGAGCGTTTCCTTGAAACCCTTGAAAACGGGGAAAAACTTATACAGGAACTGCTGGAAAGGCATCCCAAAGAACTTCCCGGAGGAGAGGTCTTCAGGCTTTACGAGACTTACGGTTTTCCGCCGGAGCTTACAAAGGAAATAGCGGCAAAACACGGCAGGTCATTAGATGTAAAGGGATTAGAGGATGCCCGTCTGAAGGCGCAGAAGACGGCGAAGGCCGGGTGGAAAGGCTCCGGCCAGAAGGAAACCCTTTCTTTCCAGAAAGCGGAAAGCGCGTTCTCTGAGACATGTTTTACCGGCTATGAAGCGAATGAAACTAAAACCAGGGTGCTCGGACTTCTGGATGCGTCCGGAAAAATCGTGGATATCCTCATGCCGGAAGCAGAGGGTTACCTGGTGCTGGAACAAACCCCCTTTTACGCCGAATCCGGAGGGCAGACCGGGGACTCGGGGGAAATCCTGTCGCCGACCGGAGCCAGGCTGGCCGATGTTTCGGACACACAGCGCCCCCTGTCCAAAGTCATTTTCCACAGGATAACGGCGCGCAGGGAACTGCGGAAAGGAACGGAAGTCCTGGCCAGGGTCTACCCCCTGCGCCGCGCCGCAGCGTGCAACCATACGGCCACCCATCTCGTAAATGCGGCCCTGAAACAGGTCCTGGGTAAAGGCGTGCGGCAGGCAGGCTCACTGGTCACTCCGGAAAGATTCCGTTTTGACTACACCGTAAGCAAGCCTCCGACCAAAGACGAACTGGCCCGCATAGAGGAAGCAGCCGATAAAGCGGTCAGGCAGGGCTATGCGGTATCAAAAGCCGTCCGCCCTCTCCGGGATGCGGAAAAGCTGGGAGCGGTGACACTGCCCGGCGAAAAATACAGCGACCCCGCCCGTTTCGTGCTTATCAATGAAGGCTCATGGGACAATGTTGAAGAAAAATTCAGCCTGGAGCTCTGCGGCGGAATCCACGTGGACAACACGGCGGAACTGATCACGGTCAGGATAATCAGGGATTCGTCCGTGGCTGCCGGTACCCGCCGCATAGAGGGAGTTGCCGGGCCTGCGGCAGTCGGCTATCTCCGGCAGTCGGCGGCGATAACGGAACGCATGGCGCACAAATTGCGCGTAATTCCGGAGGAGACAGAGCGGCGTATAGATCAGCTCATACAAAAGGAGAAATCCCTGCGCCAGGAAATAAACGACCTGAAGCAAAAGATGGTTTCCGGCGCTTCCGCCGCCCGGGAATCAGAAGCCATAGAGCTCGGCTCAGGCGCAAAGCTTGTGACTATGAAAGTCGACGACGCCGACATGGGCGCGCTCCGGGAAGTCTCCGACCGCCTGAAGGCGGAAAACAAGAACTCGATTTTCTTTCTGGCTTCGGTGAAGGAAGATAAGCTTTCCTTTGTCGTGTCCGTCAGCCCCGACAGAAAGGATAAAACTCCGGACGCCGCAACCCTGGCCAAAGCCATAGCCCAGAGGCTCGGCGGCAGCGCAGGGGGAAGGCCGGATTTCGCTCAGGGCGGCGGCAACAGCCCGGAAAACTGGGAAGACCTGGTCCGTGAAGTGGCCAAACTGGCAGAAACAGTATAGACAGTGTTTACATGTAGCTGCCCCATTTATGGGGCGCAGTTTTCCGACTGAATTATACGCGCCTGTGGTGAAATGGATATCACGGAAGCCTCCGAAGCTTCAAGTACAGGTTCGATTCCTGTCAGGCGCATTTTTTTCGAGCCGCTGTTGAGCTCTGCGAAACTGTGGCGAGAAGAAATGCGTACTCAATCAGAAAGTTCCCCTGGAACCGATGATTTAGTGCGCATGAACTTTAAAGCATCCGCCTTTCGGATGCTTTAAAGTTCATAGGTCCGGAGAGAACCTCTTTCTTAGGTGAGTTTACCCTGAGCCCCGCGAAGGGATTCCTGTCAGGCATGTATATGGGTGGGGAAATCACAATCAGCCATGTGGCACGTTTATATTTATCTTAAGGACAACCCTCCGACCTGCGCAAAAGACAGCAACCGCGTCAGGCTTGACTCATATAACTTATTTTCCGGTGCGGGAAAAAGTTATTGGACATCCGCAGCTGTGCACAGATAGCTAAAAAATCAACCATGTCTCCGAAAAAAGACACTAAAGCCATGGCTCAGCGGCCTGCGACACACATGCCGGGCTTGCCCGCCGGCTACCCGAAATTCCTGGAAGATATCAAGGCCCGAATCCGCGACGCCCGGATCAAGGCCTCCCTGTCGGTCAACAGTGAGCTGATCGCCCTGTACTGGCATATCGGCAAGTCTATAGTATCTCGTCAGCAGGCGGAGGGTTGGGGCAGGTCCGTCGTCGAACGTTTGGCATCCGATCTGCAACGCGAATTTCCGGGGGTCGGCGGATTCTCGCGGCAGAATGTGTGGTATATGCGCGCCTTTTACTCAGCCTGGACCGAGCAGGCTTCAAATCTCCAACGCTCCGTTGGAGATTTGAACAGTCAGAATCTCCCACGAGTCATTGGAGAAATACCTTGGGGGCATAATCTGGAACTGCTGGCTAAACTTAAGGACCCCGTCAAACGCCTGTGGTACGCCAAAATGACCATTAGGCATGGCTGGAGTCGGCCCGTACTGGTCCATCATATTGAGTCCTGCCTCTACGAGCGTCAGGGCAAGGCTGTCACTAATTTCAAGCGCACCCTGCCTCCGCCCCAGTCTGACTTGGCACAGCAGGCGGTCAAGGACCCATACACTTTCGATTTTCTGACCCTGGCCTCCGATGCACATGAGCGGGAATTGGAGCAGGGACTCTTGGATCACATCCAGCGCTTCCTGCTGGAGTTGGGCATCGGGTTTGCCTTCGTGGGCCGCCAGATCCACCTGGAGGTTGAGGGCGACGACTTCTACATTGACCTTCTCTTTTACCACCTGCACCTGCGCTGCTTTGTGGTGATCGAGCTGAAGAACGGGCCATTTAAACCGGAGTACGCCGGGAAAATGAACTTTTATCTTTCTGCCGTGGATGACCGTCTGCGGCACAAGGACGACCAGCCATCCATTGGGATAATCCTCTGTAAGTTCCGCAAGAAGCTGATCGCAGAGTACGCTTTGCGAGATGCCCTTAAGCCCATCGGCGTAGCAGCTTTCAAACTAACGACGGCTCTGCCGGAAAAACTGAGGGGCACTCTGCCCACCATTAAAGACATAGAGGCTGAGTTGGGAGGTAAGAACAAAGCGAACTCCTAAAATCACTCTGAATCAGCATGGGAAATTGTATGGGATACTGTTAATTTATTGCCGTAAGCGTTATCCCCGCTGTAAACCTGTCACCATATCAATTTATCCCCTTATCAGCGTATCATATCCCTTATAAATGACTAGAAGTCATCCAGAAACTGATCGTCGAGAAAGAGGGGCGGTATTCCGTGCCGAGACAAGAAATGCGGAGCGCGGCGTGCCCTCTGCGGCACGTAAGCGGCAAATGACGCAGTCGCAGGCCGGAAGACTGATATTCCCCTATTTCCGGCGAGGAGTTTCTGGATGACTTCTAATAAATTCAGACTGGTTTCCCCCTTCAGGCCCGCGGGCGACCAGCCCGAAGCGATAGACGCGCTTGTAAAGGGCATAAACTCCGGCCTCAAAAACCAGGTCCTGCTGGGCATAACCGGCTCAGGCAAGACCTACACCATGGCCGCCGTCATAGAAAAGCTCAACCGCCCCGTCCTGGTCATGTCTCCCAACAAGGTCCTTGCCGCGCAGCTTTATGCCGAGTTCAAGGCCTTCTTCCCCGAAAACGCGGTTGAGTATTTCATTTCCTACTATGACTACTACCAGCCGGAAGCTTACATCCCCCAGTCTGACACCTACATAGAAAAAGATGCCTCCATAAACGAGCACATAGACAAACTCCGCCTGAAAGCCACCGCATCCCTGCTTTCCCGCAGGGACGTTATTGTCGTCGCCTCGGTCTCCTGCATTTACAACATCGGTTCCCCCCAAAACTTCTCCCGCCTCTGCCTTCAGCTTAAAACTGGAGCGCCGGGCGGCAGAAAGGAATTGCTGGACCGGCTGGTCGAAACAAGATATGAAAGGAATGAAACAGAATTTGCCCAGGGTAATTTCAGGGCCAAGGGCAACAGGATAGACGTTTTTCCCGCTTACAGCGAGAATGCTCTGAGGATAGAAGTCTCGGGAAACGCGATAGGCTCCATAAAGGAATTCCATCCGCTGACAGGCGACACAATCAGGGCATTGGACCGGGCGTGGATATACCCCGCCACCCATTTCGTTTCAACCACTGAAGAGACCGGGACCGCAATCGCGGCGATTGAAAAGGAACTGGCGGAAAGAATCGCCTGGTTTAAAGCCCGCGACAAGCCCCTTGAAGCCGAAAGAATAGCGCAGAGAACCCGTTACGACATCGATATGATGCGGGAGGTCGGGTACTGCCACGGCATAGAAAATTATTCCCGGCACCTGGCAGGCAGGGGACCGGGCGAAAGGCCGCTCTGCCTGCTGGACTATTTCCCCGGCAGGGTGCAGGGATCGGCCCCATCCCCGCAAGACTTTCTCATGTTCATAGACGAGTCTCATGTCTCTGTCCCGCAGATACGGGGAATGTATGCGGGGGACCGGGCCAGAAAGCAGGTGCTTGCGGATTTCGGCTTCCGCCTCCCTTCGGCGATAGACAACAGGCCGCTCAGGTTCGACGAGTTCGAGTACCTGATGCCCCAGTCAGTCTTTGTTTCAGCCACCCCCGGCCCCTACGAACTGAATCTCTGTTCCGGACCTCTCTACGTTCCAAAGTCACCAGTCACCGGGTCGGTCTCTGACCGTCCCGTATCCTTGCGCCTCCGGCGCGTAGCAACGGGATACCGGTCACCGGGAAAAGAACTGCGGGAAAGTCCCCCCGCTCGCACGCTCGCCGATTCGCCTAATCATCCCGGACCGGATAGGGCACCCTCTGGGGAACCGTCCGCCCCAAAAGCTCTGCGTTGGGGTCCCTCCTCCCCCTGTATAGTCGAACAAATCATCCGCCCGACCGGTCTTATTGACCCGCCTGTCAGCATATTCCCCTCCAGGGGACAATTACAGCATCTCATGGGCGAGATAGAAAAGCGCGCAAAAAAGAAGGAGCGCACCCTTGTGCTGGCCCTGACCAAGAAAACGGCAGAAGACCTTGCCTCGTACCTTGCGGAGAAAGGTCTGCGGACCCGCTACATACACTCAGACATAGCGACTCTCGACCGCCTTAAGATACTGAAAGAACTCAGAAAAGGTTCGTTCGACGCCCTGATAGGCATCAACCTGCTGAGGGAAGGCCTGGACCTGCCGGAAGTCTCGC
>JBDRGJ010000155.1:0-2013 GCA_043817835.1 bacterium | reverse complement strand
ATATGGCGCGGTTTGCCAAACCCACCAGGCTCGGCCTTGCCGCCCCGCGCCTCAATACTCTGCTTCTTGGTCCGACTGGCTGCGGAAAAACCTACATAACCAAGCGGCTGGCGGAAATACTGGCCGTACCGGTGGCGTTCTGCGATGCTACCCAATATACCGAAACCGGCTATGTGGGAGCCAACGTTGAAGAAATGTTGGTGCACCTTAGAAAGGCTGCCGGAGACAACCCCAAAACCGCTGAATACGGGATAATCTTCATAGATGAAATAGACAAGATAGCCGCGCAAAATGTGGGGCAATCGCATAACAGCGAACGCGACGTAAGCGGCCTTAGCGTGCAGCAGGATCTGTTAAAAATGCTTGAAGGCGACAATCTTAACTATGAAAAGAGCCGCCCAACGGGCATCAGCTCGTACAGCTTCAACGTGAAAAATGTGCTTTTTATTGCTGCAGGCGCTTTCCATGGCCTTGGCGATATTGTAAGCGAGCGCCTTAAACCAAAGAATCAGATAGGTTTCAAAGACCAAGCTTCCTCGGCAAAAGTCGAATTTGATCAGGCAAATCTGCTGCGGCAGGTGCGGCCTCAGGACATAATAAAATACGGTTTTATGCCGGAGCTGGTAGGGCGGTTTCCGAATATAATAGCGTTGGATAAACTTACCCGGGCGGACTTTTTAGGCATATTGGGCAACCAGCGCACCAGCCTGATAGAGCACTATAAAACCTTTTTCTCTCGAAATGGCATCGAGCTTGAAATCCCCCCGGCCTTTCTTGAGGAAATGGCCGACAAAGCCGCTACACGGGATTTGGGTGCCCGTGGGCTGAACTCGGCGGTGGAGAATTTCTTCTCCGAGCTTATGTATGAGCTGCTGGACCGCAAAACTGATCCCGGCGTACAGAAGGTGAATATAATGGATTGCCTGCGCGGCAACCGGCTTAAGGAACTGCTCGCTTAATGGCGGCAGGAACACAAAATATCCTTAGAAAACAAGCATTTATTCTTTTCTGCGGCAGAATTTTGATCCGGTTTCGTATATATATAGTGGGGGCCGCTATATCCCAGCGTAAATTTGCACGGAGGCAGTATGAAAGTAAAACTTAAGAGCAAAGAAATACTCGGCATCGCGAAAAAGGAAATCCATCATGGCCGGTGGAAAATAGAGTCAATGCTTCAAAGCCTGCTCCTTAAGGGCCTGGGATTACTTCTGGACTGTTCCGGTCATAGGTACTGCCGGTCACTATCTCCGGACGGGCGTTATGCGATCAGCTGGTCCTGGAGGGGACTTATATATTTAATCTGCTTGGATTTTTTTTGTCCGCCGAGCGTAGTGAGTTTTGCCTTCGAACCTGAGAGAGGGCTTTGGGAAGTCAAGTTTAGTAAAGATATGCAACAGATCATTATCACACATAAGGACGGCTCTACAAGCATATTATCCGCGATTCCAGGCGAAGGATTCTATCGCCGCCAAGTGCCTATTGTCCAGGATTGTTCTATGAAGACGGGATACCCGTTGAGCGATATTGTGGAATTCATTTCCCAGACATCTAGTGCATATTGGAAACACATAGACGATCCACACGCAAAAACTCGCTGGAAATTACCTACACCATTTATACCTCCCCCAACGACAGTCCCTGACTGCGACTGGGAGCAGTGGATTTCCCAAGGCGAAAGATTTCTGGACATACCACGCGACACATGCGAGCTGGATGGTTAATGGTAAACAATATGAAAAAATATAAAACAAGCACGCTAAGCCGGGCAGTTAAGCGGGCCATGCTAACTGAAGAAATCTCATGTCTTAAAGCGCGGCTGGACTTCGGACATTTGCCGAAAAGCGACATGGCGGAACTTTCCCGGATGATAAAGTTGCGCAAAACGGGACTCCGCAAATTATAGTTATGTGCGGCGTAATTGGCTACAATAAAGATTATATTAGGGAGGGGCTATGAAAAAACAAAGATTTACGAAAGCAACGAATAACGACAAAAAAATGGTTCACGACCATC
>JBDRGJ010000154.1:0-3770 GCA_043817835.1 bacterium | reverse complement strand
CTACCCTTTTCTTCCTTTATGAGTTTCTCTTCAATACTGGGCCAGGAAAGGCCTATAAAATTCCTCAAAGCCCTGCTCGCCACCGGACGCATACCGCCGGCGATGGTCTTCTGCGGGCCGGAAGGCGTGGGCAAGTCTCTTGCGGCAAAGGAATTCGCCAAGGCACTCAACTGCACCGGCCCCGATGACGCCGGGATAAGGGATACGGGATTAGGGATTAGGGATGAAGAAAACAGTCTTTTTTCTGTTTCTCTCCCCATCCCTCAGCTCTCGGACCGGATAGGGCCCCCTCCGGGGAACCGTCCGCCCCAAAAGCTTTGCGTTGGGGCAACTCTCCCCTCTCCCCTCTACCCTCTACCCTTGCTGGATGCCTGCGGCCTGCCTCCGGCGTGCCGCTCATGCTCCCAGATAGAAAAGGGCGTGCATCCGGACGTAAGGAACGTCAATGCCGTTTACCAGGCCCTGCTGATGGACGAGGAAGCGGAAAAGCAGTCCCACATAAAAGTGGACACGATCCGCGAAGTCCTGATGGAAGCCCAGCGCAGGCCCGTTCTTTCGGTATGGAAGGTTTTCATACTGCATGACGCCCACACCATGGTTCCACAGGCGGCCAACGCCATGCTCAAGCTGCTTGAGGAACCCCCTGAAAAGACCCTTTGGATACTTCTTTCGGCAGGCAGGGAAACGCTCCTGCCCACCATACTTTCCAGGTGCCAGACGGTGGAATTTCAGCCGCTGCAGGCTGAACTGCTTCATGACCTGCTGGTTGCAAAATCCATCCCTTCCGACGAAGCCCGGCGCCTGGCCGGAATTTCATGCGGTTCCGCCCAGAAAGCCATGCGGATACGGGCTTTGCTGAACAGGCTTTCCGAACTGGACCCGCTGGACCCCGTTTATCCGTTCGCCGTTTCCGGCACGCTGCCCAGAGAACTGGCTTCGGCCAGGGAGCAGGCGGGCCTCATGCTGGAATTGCTCCTGGCCTCGGCGACAGCGGGCTGGAGAAAGGCCTCATCCCCCGTTGCGCGCGAACCTTTCGCAGGCGCGGCCAGGAAACTCCTGCGCTACCGGAAATTCCTGGGTCAGAACGTCACTCCCGGACTGATATTGGAAACTGCGTTTCTGGAGTGCGGCAAGCTGGGCATCGGCATCAACGGAGAGCAAAAGTGAAAAAATACCTGTACATAACCACGCCCCTTTACTACGTAAACGCGGCCCCGCACATAGGCCACGCCTACACCACGCTGGCGGCCGATGTCATAACCCGCTTCCGCAGGATGCTCGGCGGAGAGGTGCATTTCCAGACCGGCACCGATGAGCACGGCGCCAATATCGAGAAGATAGCCGCGGAGGCCGGCAAGACGCCCATGGAGTGGGCCGACGGCGTCATGGCCGGTTTCTCCGGGATGTGGAAGGAACTTGGAATAAATTACGACCACTTCATCCGCACGACCGACGCGCACCACAAAAAAGCGGTGCAGAACGTGTTTGAGCGCCTCATGAAATCGGGGGACATCAGCCTGGGATTTTACGAAGGCTGGTACTGCCTTCCATGCGAAAATTTCCTGGAGGAGTCGGAACTCGTGAACGGCGCCTGTCCCGTGCACGGCAAAAAGACGCAACGCGTGAAGGAGGAAAGCTACTTCTTCCGGCTTTCAAAATACGAAAAACGGCTTCTGGAACACTACGAAAAAAACCCCCGATTTCTTTCCCCGCCGCACCGCTCCAGGGAAATAATAAATTTCGTCAGATCGGGCCTGAAAGACATCTCAGTCTCCAGGACGAAAGTATCGTGGGGCGTGCCTGTTCCTTCCAATCCGGCTCACACCGTTTACGTCTGGTTCGACGCCCTGCTCAACTATGCCACGGGAGCCGGCTACACCGGCGAAGAAACCGGCGGCGGTGAAAGCCCGGTTCCCGGCCGGTTCTTCCGCGACCTGTGGCCGGCCGACATACATCTGGTGGGCAAGGAAATATACCGCTTTCACGCCGTGATATGGCCGGCCATCCTTATGGCGCTGGACCTGCCCCTGCCCGGGATGATTTTCGCCCACGGCTGGTGGACGGTAAACGGCAAGAAAATGTCCAAATCCAGCGGAAATTTCGCGGACCCGGCCGATATAGTACGGGAATACGGTCTGGATGCCTTCCGTTATTTCATTTTCAGGGAGGTCCCCTTCGGCGCGGACGGGGACTTCTCAATGGCCGCCTTCAGAAAACGCTACAACGCCGATCTGGCCAACGATCTTGGAAACCTCGTTTCACGCGTGACGAACATGGTGGACAGGTATTTAAACGGCGAGCTTCCTTCCAGACCTCCGGAGGCCGGACCCCTGATTTCAGTCGGGCTTTCCCGTGACGCAGAAGAAATAAATGCGGCCATGGAAGCGCTGGCCTTCAGCGAGGCCCTTGATAAAATATGGGGCGTCATCTCGCGCCTGAACCGTCACATAGACAGGGAAAAACCCTGGGCTATGGCCAAGACCTCTTCCGGGGACATCAAACTCCTGCTTTTCGACCTGGTCTGGTGCCTGCGCAAAATCGCGGGATGGCTCTATCCGTTTATGCCCGATACATCCGCCGCTATGCAGACACAGCTGGGGATAAGAAAATCCGGGGTGATCGCAGGAACGGAAGACGCAAAAATCCAGAAAGCCCCGCCGCTTTTTCCCAGGAAACTATAAGTGGTAAGTTTCAGCTGAATAAAGATGCTTAATATCCCAGTTTTTTTTTGCCGGTTTCGCTTTTCCGCCATTACCGTTCTTTCTTTTGCACTTATCACTTACCACTTATCACTTACCGCTTCCCATGCAGAATGGATCATCTGGCAGTCCCGTCCGTCGGCTCCGGCGCCGGAAAGAGAGACGATATCTGACCCGGCGCAGATTCTGAAAAATTTTCCTCTGACTGCCGCAAAAAAAGGCCTGGTTTTGAAGCTGGACATCCTTCTCCTTGGAGGGCAGGACAGGCTCCGCATACTTCTGGAAGAAGCCGGCTGGCGGGAATCGGCCAGCCGGCTGACGGAATCCCTGGGGGGCGTCCTGCTGGAAATACTTTCCGGGAAAAAGCCTTCAATGTTCCCGCCCGTTTCCGCCTGCGGCCTTGAAGGCAGGTCCCAGGATATGAGCTTCATAAGCGACGGCTCAAAGCTGAGGATATGGCGGCTGCCCTTCAGCACCGTCAAAGGTCTGGCTGCCTGGGCCGGCTCGGTCGAAACGCACAGCCGCGCCGCCCCACGAAACCGCAAGGCCGGCGGCAAGCCTGAGGCCGGCTTGAAAATGCTGCATGAGTCTCTCAAAAAATCAAAAGGCAGGTTTAAACCGGAAATAAGGCTGGCGTCTGCAGGAAAAAAATCCGGGAATCAGAAGCGGGGCGGGAAACAGGCTTCGGTCCTGATGATTCTGCTCAAAGATTAACCCGTGTTAACTCCCCCCTTCCTTATTGAAGCAAAAGCCCTCCACAATACCGCTGCCACGCCGGAAACCGCATAGGCGGTGAAGAAAAGAAACAGCGAACTCTGCGGATAAACCACGATAAAGAATATCAGCAGCACTATCAGAAACATCCCTTTCAGCGAACCGGGTTTGAACGTCCCCGCCTGCTTGAACGCGGCATAAGGCACTGAGGACACCATCAGAAAAGAAAGTCCCAGCATTATGAAAGGAATGAGGCCGTAGACCACCGGCATCTGATTCATTATAACCGCTATTCCCCTTCCCGGGCTATCGGATTCAAGCATGGTATAGGCTAAAACGAAAGAAGCCAATATTCCG